>CBEVTG010000230.1:0-4219 GCA_965552745.1 uncultured bacterium | reverse complement strand
GGGGTGGCGGCTTTTGGGGAAGCCCTGCGGGAGCCCGTGAGAGACGCCTTCGGTTCCGCAGCCGCGGTCCGACCCTCAACCACCGCGCCGGAGGCCACCGCCCGGCCCCTTCCGCTGGGAGGCGACGCTCCCACATCGCTGGTGCCCCTGGCCCAGTACCGCAACTCATTCATCGTGGCAACCGATGGCAGCGACCTGCTTATCGTTGACCAACACGTGGCCCACGAGCGCATTCTCTACGAGCGCATCCTGCGCCAGTGGGGCGAAGGCAAGGCGGAGCGCCAGCCCCTGCTGCTGCCCAGGCCCGTGACCCTCTCGCCCGAGGAAATGGTGACTTTTGAGGAAGTTCGGTCCGAACTGGAGGAGGCGGGATTCCGCATCGAGCCTTTTGGCCCCCGCGAGGTCATCCTCAGGGAGGCGCCCGCCGTGGCCGGTAGCGAAAATGTTGAGGGGCTCGTACGCGGACTGCTGGAGGAGGGGATAGAGGCGCGCCAGGGCCGGGCTCTGGCCTCTCTTCGAGACCGGCTGGCTGCGCGCTGTGCCTGCCACGCGGCCATTAAGGTTCATACACCCCTTTCAGTGGAAAAAATGGAATTTCTCCTTCGAGAACTCCTTCGCACACGGACCCCATTCCTGTGCCCTCATGGGCGCCCGATCGTGCTGAGGCTCACCGACCGGGCCCTGGAGCGTGCGTTCGGGCGCTGTTGAGGAGTTGTCCTGGGACGGCACCTCTCGTATAGTTAGGGAAGTCATGGGAGTTAAGCTGCATCGACAGGGTGCCCGCACAGAGGCCGTCAGGCTTCTGAGAGGGGTGCTGTGGGTCGGGCTCGGCCTGTTGGCGTCCGGCTCGTCTCTGGAGGCCAGCCGGACGGAGCCACCCTCCGTGGTCTTCCTCCGCACCGGAGGGACCCTCGCGGCCGACAAGGTTGAGCACCTGGGGGAATGGACGTTCCTTCACCTGAGCGAGGGTGGGGAGATAGCCGTCCACACCGACGAGCTGGTGAAGATCGAGTCGTTGCCCAACAGCCGCGCCCCGAGGACCGAGGTTCCGAGAGCCGAACCGCGCCCGCTGGCTCCTGTGTCCGCGCTGCCCGCCACTGTGCCCCGCAAGAACGCGGCAGGAGGAGCACCGCTGAGCGAGCCGTACACCGTTGAAACCACCCTCAGGATGGTAGAGGTCGTGGCTGCACTTCACGGGCTGCACCCGGAACTTCTCGCTGCCATGGTGCGGGTCGAATCGAACTTCGATGTGCAGGCCGTCTCGCATCGCGGAGCGCAGGGCCTCCTGCAGCTGATGCCGCATGTGTCACGTGAGTTGGGGGTCAAAGATCCGTTCGACCCCAAGGAAAACCTGGAAGCGGGGGCGCGTCTGTTTCGAAGCCTGCTGGAGCGCTACGATGGAGATATCGTCCTGGCGCTGGCGGCCTACAACGCGGGAGAAAAGGCCGTCAACAAACACAACGGAATCCCGCCCTTTGAAGAAACACGCCGCTACGTAGATCGCGTGCTCACCCACTTCGAACGCGGTTACTGAACCGGAACCTCGCCATCGCTCGAGGTCACGACCTCTCCCTCCACGACATCCTGGCCGCTCCAGGGCCCGGCTTCTCCCTGCAGCGCCCAACCTTCGATGATTCCGGAAGACCCACGGCTGTACGGCAGTTCCGCGTAGAGTTCGCCGGCTCGGTAGGCATCGAAGGATTTCAGCTTCCGAACCTTTTTGTAATGATCGAGGGCTTCCTCGCGGGCTCCCTTCAAGTCAGCCAGCCAGCCCAGATACAGGTGATCCCAGCCGAGCAAGGTCTCGGGCAAAGCACTCTGCCGGTCGAGACCTATTAACATCCGGAAATGATGTTCGGCCCGCTCCAGGCGGCGCAGCTCGAACGCCGCCCGGCCCGCGTGATAGCGGGCCGTTGCATGGGTGGGTTTACGCAGGAGCAGATCTTCGAGCGCCGCCAGGGCCGCCTCCGCCCCTCCGGAATTCCATTTTTCCAGAGCCATGGAGATTTCACGCTCCACATCCGGATCGGGATAAGAAGCGGCCATCAGCTCAGCGAGGCGCTTACGCGTCTTTTCCGATCCTGAAAATTCCTCCAGAAGCCGGGCCACCTGCAGGCGATCCCCCAGGCGAAAGTAGCAACGTGCGAGAAGCAGGCGGGCGCGCTCGCTCAGGCGGGGTGTCCCCCGCTCGGGCTCCTCCAAAATGCGCTCCAGATACGGTATCGCTTCGCTCCAGCGGAACTCTTCATACAGGAGGTGGGCCAGGCCGTAGCGCACGCTTGCCATCTCCAGATCGTTGTACAGCTCCGGCTGTCGCACGTGGCGATCCAGGATCCGCATCCACAACGACATCGCCTGGCGGCTGAGCCCCCACTCCGCCAGAAGCTCTCCCGCATAGTAGGGCAGAATTGACCCCTGTCTCGCTAGAATGGGAAGCACCGACGACATCAGAGCGAGGGCGGGCTCGTATCCTCGATCCCGATCCTCCGCCAGCGCGCCCGCCATCAGGAGCGAAGATTCCAGGCGGAACCAACGGCCTTCCGAGATGGCATGGTGCAGCTCACCCAATCCCTTTTTCCGGCTTGCGCTCGGCATGCGGATGAGAAAACGTAGCACGCGCAATGCTGCGGGCGCCGAGCTGGCCATGATGCGATAAGCGCCGGTCCAGAACGAGGCATCCGGCGTGGCGTATCCCAGCTCCACAGCCCGCTCCAGCGCGCGTATCCCACGGCGCGCGTCCGAGGCCGCCTTGAACAGTTCCTTATCCGGTCCTTCAATCCGCGTCCGGGCCCGCATGAGGCTCGCCAGACCATAGTAATAGGCTGCTCTCGGTTCTTCGGAAGAGCCGCGCCCCACACGCTTGTGGTGGGCCTGGATCGCATCCAGAAGCGCCACGAAAGTCGCACCCGAAGCAACCTCGTCCAGACGGTAGGCGTTCTCCCACACCAGGAGAAAAGCGTGCGACCAGAGCACGCCCGGATCGGACGGGGACAGTGCGTAGGCGTCGTCAAGGAGTTGACGGCCGGCCCCATAGTCTCCTTCGTGCAGCGCGGCCACGATCCCGTCGAGGACCGGCTCGATCTCGTCGGGAAGCACCGTCACCGGCGTTTCAGCTCGGCCGGGGGGGGCGGAAGCCAGACCCGCAATCAGGCTCACCAGCAGCAGTAGCAGCGCCCTTCCCATCCTGCCACCTTTCGTAACAGGCCGGATGAGAGGACGGCGCCGTTCCCCGGGAAGTCTCCATGCCCGATCTGTTAAGTGTCGGACATTTAAACACTTATTTTCCCTGTCCAGATCCGCACCCCATGGCCTCGTTCTTGCTTTGATTGTGGACAGCCGCGAGTCCCCGCGTACGGGATCGCGCCCAGGAGAACTGCATCGTGATGAACAACAGGACATCTCGCATTCTTGTCGCCGATGACGATCCACAGACCCTCAAGCTCTTCGAGACCATTCTTGCACAGGAAGGGTACCGCGTCACGGCCGTTGAAAACGGCCGGGCCGCTCTCTCGAAGGTGCAGGAGGAGGTTTTTGACCTCGTTCTGGCAGACCTCGTGATGGAGCCCGTGGGAGGGCTGGAAATCCTGGAGGCAACCAAGCGGGCCCATCCGGGAACGCTGGTCGTCATCATCACCGGCAACCCGAGCGTGGAGTCGTCGGTGGCTGCTCTCAAGAAGGGCGCCCATGACTACGTTCTCAAGCCTGTCGATCGCAACGACCTGCTGCACCTGGTCGGCAAAGCGGTCGAGCTGCGGCGTCTTGGCGAGGAGAGACGGCGCACGGCAGAGGCACTCCAGGAGCAGAAGAAGCAAAACGTCGAGCTCAGGAAAGACCTCGAAGTCAAGTATTCACTGAGCAACTTTCTCGGAAAATCCCCTCGCATGCGCCAGATCTATGAACTTTTGCAGGAGATCACCCGCACCGATTCGACGGTTCTGATCCTGGGCGAGAGCGGAACAGGGAAGGGCCTGGTGGCTCGTACCATCCACTATAACAGCACCAGAAAAGAGAACCCGTTCATTGAAACCAACTGCACCGTGTACACGGAGAGCCTGCTCAACAGCGAGCTCTTCGGCCATGAGAAGGGCTCCTTCACGGGTGCCATCAGCCAGAAGAAAGGACGTTTCGAGCTCGCTAACGGCGGCACGGTGTTCCTGGACGAAATCGGCGACATCAGCGCCGCCACCCAGCTCATGCTGTTGCGTTTCCTGCAGGAGCG
>CBEVTG010000229.1:0-4247 GCA_965552745.1 uncultured bacterium | reverse complement strand
GAACTACATTACGTCGGTAGGGCATGACGCGATCGCCGCGCACGAGCACGATCTACTGGAGTACGCCACTGCGCAACTGTCTGTCATCCCCAGGGTTCGCCTGGTGGGCACGGCACGCCAGAAGGCCTCAGTGGTATCGTTCGTCATAGAGGGGATTCACGCACACGACGTGGGCACCATCCTCGATCAAGAGGGTATCGCGGTGCGTGCGGGGCATCATTGCACCCAGCCGCTGATGGAGCGTCTTGGGCTTGATGCGACGGCGCGGGCTTCATTCGCCTTCTACAACACCAGGGAAGAGGTCGACGCACTGGTAGAAGGCGTGCACAAGGTAATCGAGGTATTCGACTGATGGGTGATCTCCGGGACCTGTACCAGGAGATGATCCTGGATCATGGCAAGCGGCCCCGAAACTTTCGCAAGCCCGAGGAAGTGAGCGCCTGTGCCGAGGGTCACAACCCCCTGTGCGGCGACCGCTTCACGGTCTACCTGGACATTGTGGATGGTGTCGTGAAGGATGTCAGCTTCCAGGGGGGCGGGTGCGCTATCTCGACAGCCTCGGCCTCTATGATGACCGAGAGCCTCAAAGGAAAGAACCTCACCGAGGTCCAGGAACTCTTCCAGAAATTCCACGAGCTGTTGACGAAAGAATCCGACTCGCAGGTGGAAGCACCTGACCTCGGAAAACTGTCAGTCTTTTCAGGAGTGCGTGAGTTTCCCATGCGCGTCAAGTGTGCGACCCTCGCGTGGCACACGCTTCGGGCGGCCCTCGAGGACGGAATCAAGTCCGTATCAACCGAGTAAGCTATATTATCTTTGGAGTTTCCCCACATGCCTCCCGTTACCCAGGAAGATGTCCTGCAGGCACTGCGTGTAGTACGCGACCCTGATCTGGGCAAGGACGTTGTCACCCTCGGCTTCATTAAGAACGTGCGAATCTGCGAGGGCAGCGTGGCGGTGGATCTCGAGCTGACCACACCCGCCTGCCCGGTCAAGGACCGTCTACAGTCGGAGGCTGTTCAGGCCCTGAAGGGCATTCCTGGAGTGAAGGATGCCTCTGTCACCCTGACCGCCCAGGTGCGCCGCTCCCAGGGCTCGCCGTCGGATGGAGGGCTCAGGGATGTAAAGAACATCATCGCGGTGGCCAGCGGCAAGGGAGGAGTTGGCAAGTCAACGGTGGCGGTCAACCTGGCGATTGCACTCTCGAAGGCGGGTGCCAGGATCGGGCTCATGGACGCGGATGTGTATGGTCCGTCAGTCCCCGTCATGCTCGCGGGGCTGGGCAAGCCGAAAACGGTTGAGGGAAAACTCATTCCGCTCGAGCGCTACGGCGTGAAATTCATGTCCATGGGACTGCTCACTGAAGATCGCTCGCCGGTGATCTGGCGCGGCCCCATGGCATCAAAGCTCGTACAGCAGTTCCTGGCGGACGTCGAATGGGGAGATCTTGACTATCTGATGATCGATCTGCCTCCGGGAACGGGAGATGTGCAGCTCACGCTCACTCAGGCAGCTCCCCTCACGGGAGCTGTTCTGGTGACCACGCCGCAGGAGGTTGCGGTCGGCATCACCATCCGCGGTCTCAAGATGTTCCAGCAGGTGCACGTTCCGGTTCTGGGAATCGTGGAAAACATGAGCTACTTCTTTTGCCCCAAGTGCGAGGAGCGCACCGAGGTGTTTCGCCACGGAGGCGGTGAGCGTGCAGCTCGTGAGCTGGGGCTTCGTTTCCTCGGAGCGGTTCCTCTCGACCCCAAGATTGTGATGGCCGGAGATCTCGGGCGCCCGGTGGTCGGAGTGGAAGGGGGAGAGAGCTCACCCTCTGCCGAAGCTTTCTATCGGATCTCGCGCGAGTTGGCTGCGCAGGTCAGCATTCTCAACGAGCAGTCGGCGGCCGTGAAAATAGCTCCGGCGGAAGTTGCTGCCGAAGATGGCAGCGTCGTGGTCAAGTGGCAGGATGGACAGGTATCGCGCTATCCATTTTATGACCTGCGCTGCCTGTGCCCGTGCGCTCTCTGTGTGGACGAATGGACCGGCGAGCGGCGGCTGGAAAAGGGCAGAGTGCCCTCCGACGTAAAGGCAAACGAAATCAGACCGGTCGGACGCTATGCACTGCAGGTCTCCTGGTCAGATGGACATTCGAGCGGTATCTATGCCTACGATCGGCTCAGAGAAATATCGAGCAAGGGGATTACCAACCTGATGGAGAAGGAATCGTTTCCGAGTGCCTCATCTCCTCACTCTCCCGCACCTGCCAGAGAGTCCACGGAGCTCTCCTCGGTAAACGCGCCCAACACTCCGGTTACGCAGCAGCAGAGCGCCGCGGGTCCCGAAGGAGAACTGCGCAAGCAGGTGATTGAGGCTCTATGCACGATTTTCGATCCTGAAATTCCCGTCAACATCTATGAGCTCGGTCTCGTCTATGACGTCGAGGTCAACTCTTCGGGTGAGGCCGGGGTCCGCATGACCCTCACTTCGGCAGGCTGCCCCGCCGCCGAGATCATCCCGGCCGAGGTGGAGCGAAAGGTCAAAGGCGTTCCCGGCATCAAGGCCGCCAGCGTGGAAGTTGTATGGGATCCACCCTGGAGTGCCAGCATGATGTCGGAGGCGGCGAAGCTACAGCTCAACCTTTCCTGAAGTACCCGAGACGGGATCCTGCCCCATCTTCGCGGGCGCTGAGCCCCTCGATAAGGGGGCATAAATAAACTGAAACGAACAAGTCCTGTGTTTTCTGTGAGAGTGTCCAACTTCTGGACAGGGGGCACTTGGCATGAGGCGTCCAGAGGCCTATCTTTAAGAGAGAGAAGCTATGTTGACGGCATCTATCGATACCCCTGCCCTCAGAAAGAAACGTCACCTGAGGGTCTCCTTCGGTCTTGAGCAGCCCGACAATCAGGGCCTCACTCTCGACCTTTCCGAAACAGGTGCGTTCATCTGTACGCGCCAGATGTTCGACCCCGGGCTCAAGCTGCGCATGCTCATAGAGACACCCATGGGAAATCTGGCCTTGGAGGGCCGGGTCGTCTGGATCTGCGACGAGAACAATCTTTCCCGCAGCCCGCATGAACCTGGCATCGGAGTGCAGTGGGTTGCCACGGACGATCAATACATGGATGTCTTCAACATGATCTGATCCGTTTTTTGACACCCACCTCCCTTCTTCCCAGATCTTCGTTTATCCCGGCACTACCGTAGAGAACACCCGTGAGCGTCCAGGAGCAGCAGATCTAGCGATCTTTCTCCGGGATGCGGATCGAGGAAAGATCGACCGCCCCTCCGACAGACTGAAGGTAAGCGACGAGGTCGCGCACGTCGTCAGGTCCGAGAGACTGCGGCGGATGATGCGCCGGAGGCATCTCGTTGCGGTATCCTTCAACGAGGTAGATTCCTGGATTGATCAAAGACTCGACCAGATAGTCGGTGGCGGTGACGGGCCTCCCGAGCTGCTGTTCACTTTCCTGCGCCCGGGAGACGGCACGCATCCCAATCGCGGCTCCAGGTCGGCCGCCATCCAGACCGGGGCCGCGTGCGGAGTGACCCCGGCCGTCGATCCTGTGGCAGGTATGACAGCGTCCGCGGGTCCAGAAGAGCCACTTCCCCCGCGCAACTGCCCGGGTGGCCGGATCAGCGTTCTCGGTGAGGGTGTCCATACTCATCTGCGACTCACGCTGCTGAACTATCCTGTGGCCGATCCAGGCAAACAGGGCGATGAAACCCAGGGCGAGGGTGGGAACCACCCAGGCCTTCCGGCCGGGATGGTCAGAGTTCGTGTCCGGATGCATCGAGCAGAGGAAGGAAGTCAGACCCCCTCGAGGGTCAGAATCCGGCGTGCCACCTCGAAGTAGATCCACAAACCGCAAACATCCACCAGAGTACTGATTGTGGGAGCGGCGACAAGCGCCGGATCGAGCCGGAGTGCGCGTAGAAGAAGCGGCAGCACTGCGCCGATCATGTTCGCCGCCACCAGGGTGATTGCCAGCGAGAAGGCAACCGTGAGGCCAAGGCCCACGTCACCCTCCAAGAGGTAAGCGCGTCCGAAAGCCACGATGCTGAGCAGGGCGCCGAGCATGACGCCCAGGACACACTCACGGAGAAGAAGGCGTCCGAAGTCGCGCAAGTGGATGTCTCCCGTAGCCAGGCCTCGAATGACCAGTGTCGCGGACTGGGTGCCGGCGTTGCCTCCGGTGGAGATCAGCATCGGGATGAAAAATGTGAGGGCGACCATGGCCTGTAATGCGGCAGAGTAGTGG
>CBEVTG010000228.1:0-4254 GCA_965552745.1 uncultured bacterium | reverse complement strand
TTTCTCGCTCACGAGGGGCAATATTTTCCAGGGAAACATGGGCCTGGATCAGCTCTTCTTCATGCGCCCGGTTCCCGGCTATGCCGACTATCGAACGCCAGTTCGCGGCCTCTATATGTGCGGGGCGTGCACGCACCCGGGGGGCGGTGTGATGGGGACGTCCGGCCACAACGCGGCACGCGAGATCCTGAGCGATTACAAGAAGCGCAAGGTGGCCTAGCGCGAGCGGGTTGAATGAGGCGAGCGCTCCGGGCGCGGGTGGCGTTTTGCCTCCACGCCGGTCGACGGAGCCGGCAGATCACCCGTTCCCAGCCACAGACCGGGAGCGCGGCTCCTGAGCTGGCGCACAAGCTCCCCGACCCCGAGCGCGGAGCGCTCTCCGAAAACGGCGGCCGGCGGCACCTCCTGAGGCCCGCTTCGCGTGCGCAGCTGCACGCCCTCCACATCGAACTCGGCGATCAGGCGCAGCAGAGCCTCCAGCTCCGAAGGCTGGTCGCTGAGCCCCGGAACGACCTCCAGACCGAGGAAGATTCGCCCTCCTTTGCCGCGTGCAACCCCCAGCGTGCTGCGCAGGTTCTCGAACGTGGCTCCGGTCGAGCCATAGCACCGCTCATAATGCTGCCGCACGGCGCTGTTCAGGCCAATGCGAACCGAAGACAGCCCGGCAGTGAACAACCGGCCGATCAATGAGGGCACGCCGGCCTGCGTGTCCAGATTCAGCCGCGCGTCAGGTGCATGGGCCCTCAGCATCAGGATCGAGCGCTTGATCCGCTCATACGACAGCCGTTGATCCCCTCCGGCACCGAGCCCGAACGTTACCGTACCGCTCCGGGCTTCACGCAAGTGCTCCGCGCCGACGTCAACCAGATCCTCCACTCGTGACGTTGCGCGGGAAGAATCGTTCACGGAGCCGCCGTTCTGCGGGGGGTGAAAGGCAGTGCACCTGCGCCGCTCCGCGTCACACCCTCCCGAGACGGACAGAAAGACTTCCCCTCTTCTATAGAAAAAATTCTGCGCCATCCTGCACGAGTACTCGAGCGCGCAGTGCGCCAGCCTGCGCAGCACGCGATTTCCCGGAGTTGCAGCCAACCGCCGCTGCACGCGGGAGAACAGATCGGGCGTGTCGTAGGCAAGAGCGTCGCCACAAGACGTCCGGAGGTTCGACGCCGCCACGAGAACGGCGTCTTCCCGGGCCGCCACTTCGCAGTATGCCGGCAGGTGCGCATCCGGAATGTCCGGCTCTCCCTCGCTGGAAGGCGCACGGAGGCAGAGCCAATCCGGTGGAAGGGTCGCGCCTACGGCCCATACATCCTGTTCCCGTCCTTTTCGCTCGATCTTCGTTAACCGCACGCGGCGCTGGCGCTCCGGGTCCCATCCGATCGGCCGATGTCCGCGAAGCACGACCCGCTCCGAACCACTGGGGGAAGCCCTGAAGAGGTCCGGCCCGCCCAGATCCGCAGGCAACCGTTCCCCGGCGCGCGTCGGCAGCGGCTCCAGCTTCGGGTGCTCAAAAAACTCTCCCTCTTCGGACACCAAGAGAAGACGCAACGGCACACGCTTTTTCTCAACTGTTGTCTCCCGCTCGCCTTGCGTTGCCTCCCGCCGGACCGGCCGGGCTTTCATCCGGTGTCGTGGTACAGGTCCCCGGAGGCGGAGACCTGATCCGTGAGAGCGGCTGCGACCTTGCCGCTCTGCTCCGCTCTCTCGTTTAAATGCGCTCAAGGCTCCAGAAACCCTCAGGCCCGGGGTGCAGGCTCCGACAGCAACGCCAGCACACCGGTCTGCTGATGCAACACGTTGAGTCCGCGTGCCGGAGCAATCTCGGCGTTTCCGAAAAAGCCGACCAGCGGAAGTTCCCCGAATACATACTTGATGTAGTTGAGATCGATTTCGGGAATACCGTAAAGCGAGACACCTCGCGCACAGCAATTGAAGTAGAGCCCGAGTCTCGGCACCCGCCCCTCGTGCCGAAGCGCCTGGGCGTCAAGCATGCTCTTCAGATCCTGGCGGGCACCATCCGGTTCCCGCAGCAGGACCTGTATGGCCTGTCCCTGTAAGACTGATTGGGGCAGGATCAGGGCTCCGGCCGCCACGTCGATTCCCAGAAGCGGGCGGATCAGGAAATCGCCCCGCGGAAACTCCTTCTGTGCTTCATCCACCGGCAGCCCGAAGAACAGAAAACGCCCCGCCTGCTCCAGACTCTCACGCAGGATTGGCCCCATCAGCCCTCGGACGACATCGAGTGCCCGTTCGCCCTCGAACTCGAGGATGCGGTTGCGTTCGGCGCGCGTCACGACGCGCGGTTTTCCAACGGGCTGACACGCCTGCGTCACCTCGACCGAGAACTCGAACGGTCCCGACACCAGAACTCCAGCCACTGCATCGGAGGCTATCTCGGTACCGCAGAACTGGAATGAATTTCCCAGCTGCGGATCACCAGCCGCGCTGCCGCCGATGGCCGGGATCTGACCAGCTTCTTCGGCGATTCCCTTGAAAAATGAGTCTGCGCTCAATGGAAACGAATCGGAGAACAGCATCAGCATGGAGCCGGGCTGAACGGCACCCCGCACCTGCCGGCCAATCTCACGACCAGTTTCCCGCGGATCGACCCGCAATCCCCGCACCAGGAAAGGAGTCGTCTGCAGGCCCTCGCTGGCGATCACCATCACCGCCACGCCCGGCGACGTCTCGACTTCAGCGGCTGTTGTCAAAATTCCCAGCCCGCTGCAGCCCACGAGCGCCCGCGCGCGTGTCACGTCGCGCACCAGCCGGACCATTTCCTCGTATCGAGGAGCGTGGCCGGTCGTCGCAAAAAGCAGCGTCAGGTCAGCGCGTTTCGCGCCACTGCGCCGGATCGCCTGATCCGCCGCCTCGGCCGCGGCCTGTGCCGTGTCGAGGCGCGTGGATTGGCCGACACCTACCTGGAACATTCTGAGGCGCTCATGATCATACCTTCGACATGTCGATATGCTCTCCGGCCCGGCCGTCCAGCACGCGCCGGTATACCAGAGCGGCGACGGCTACATCCTCCAGAGCGATACCGTTCGACTTGAAGAGCGTCCGCTGTTCATCGGATGAGCGCCCCGGAGTTCTGCCGATGAGGATCGAACCCAGCTCACTCGCGTTCCGCCATTCAAACGCTCCCTCTTTTTCCGCTTCCAATAGATCACCCGACTCCTGACGGGCCTGCGCGAGGAGATCGGTGGACACGAGGTCGCACCTTCTGAGAACTTCCGCATCAAGCTCCCGCCTGCGCGCATGATTCGATCCGACCGCATTGATGTGAACACCGGGATCCAGCCATTCGCCTTTGAGCAAGGGTTCCCTGGATGAAGTCACCGTGACGATCAGATCCGCACCGCGACAGGCCGCCTCCGATGTCGGTGCAGCAACTATGGACAGACCCAGGCGTGCTGACATGCGCTCACTGAACTGTTTCGCGCTTTCAGGTCGTCGCGACCACACCCTCACCTCGCTCAGATTCCGCATCAGCGAGCAGGCTTCCAGTTGGGCTTCGGCCTGGAAACCTGATCCCAACAGCGCCAGCACCTTCGCATCTCCGCGGGCCAGAAGTCTCGACGCCACACCCGTCGCAGCGCCCGTGCGGATCTGTCCGAGTCGCTCCGCCTCCAGAATCGCCTGCAAGGTTCCTTCCCTCGCCGAGAACAACAGCATCACAAAGCGTGCACCGGACGGCGTCGAAGTGTATGCCTTGAGCCCGCACGCGTCCTGCGACGGCAGCGAAGCAGAAAGCGTGTGGAGAAGCCCCGACGGCAGGCGGGCCCGCGCCCGCGGTACGCAGAAAGCCCTCCCTTCGGCGTGCTCCCGCAAGGCCGCTTCGACCGCCGCGATGGCATCGCGCATGGGCAGGAACCGCGAGACCTCTCTCTCGCGGATGAGCAGAGGCATGGGATTCTCCCGGGTACGCAGCCAGTAGTGTACCCCAGCGGATGCGCCCGCAGCCAGCGTGAGCATTCGGCCGCTTCAGCCGCCCCGCTCGAAGTACCGAGGGGTGGTACAATTCATTCCCTACTGAGATACTCGTCTGCCGATGATTGTTAAATCGCCCCGGATCCTCTCTCCTGTCCTGCTGCTGATTTTGCTGACTCCTGCCTGCACCTGGAGCGCAACGGACATTTCCGGTCCAACCCTCAACGCCGGGGAATGCAAGGACCCGGGCCTGCCGGATGAAGCCCTCGTGACAACCATCAACCGCGCGCTGGGGAATTTCACGGAGGCCGGCTATGAGGTGGG
>CBEVTG010000227.1:0-4275 GCA_965552745.1 uncultured bacterium | reverse complement strand
GTCAAGACAGAGAACAGCCTATATTAACGCTAAGCAATTTTCCTTATATCTTACTTATTTACAGGGGTTACACAGGGTTGATCCAATAAACAATACAAAGGAAGGTCTTGTGCCTATTCATGGATTCCGAGTTGGCCGTTTTTTCCTATTTTTCACTTTTGCGTCTCGGGCTATAACCCCGGCAGAATAGCCAGCACCCAGGCCGTTATCGATGTTCACGACCAGCAAACCGGTTGCGCAGGAGTTGAGCATGCTCATCAGGGCGGCAACCCCCTTCAGTCCGGTCCCGTAGCCGATGCTGGTCGGCACTCCTATGACTGGCCGGTCGACCAGACCGGCGACCAGGCTCGGGAGGGCCCCCTCCATACCGGCCACAACCACCACCACACGCGCCCGACGCAGGCGGGGCAGCTCCCCGAGCAGGCGGTGTACGCCCGCCACCCCGACATCGGTGAGCCGGTCCACGACACACCCCATCAGGGAGGCCACGACAGCGGCCTCTTCAGCCACCGGAAGATCGGCCGTGCCTGCTGCAATGACCAGGACATCGGTTCCCGGGAGCGGCCGGGGAGCAGAGCCCAGTAGAGCGAGTCGGGCGGGCGCGAGGTCTTTGAGCCCCCGCAGGCGCCGGCGCAGACGCTTGAGAATAACAGGCCCCAGGCGAGAGATCAGGACCAGGGAACCCTGCCGGTGGAGACGGCGCGCGATCTTAACGATCTGCTCCTCGCTCTTTCCCTCTCCGTAGACGATCTCAGGGAACCCCCGGCGCAGATCCCGATGCGTGTCCAGACGCGCGAACCCGAGATCTTCGTACGGCAGCGTGCGCAGACGCTCGAGCGCCTGATCGAGTCTCAGGCGTCCGGCGCGTACACTCTCCAGAAGTTTCATCACCTGGCGTTCGTTCACGGCTTCATCTCCACGATGTAGGCGCTTCCCCTTTACCGCCCTGCACTGCCGCCCGGGGGCCCTGTTCAGCGACGCCCCGGATTTCCGGCTGCCAATCACGTAGGGAATACGAGATCGTATTATATAGAAGCGCCGCGCTTGACTCCGCGGCTCCTGCCCCCCTATCATCGGGCAGAGCCTTACAAGATGTCCGAGCAACGCGCCGCTCCGCGCCAGGCCCAGCATCTCAGCGTCGAGGTCACCTCCGAGCCGGAGGGTCGGTTTGAAATCCGAACGCTGAACATCAGCCTGTGCGGAGCCTACTGTCGCAGCCGCTACTTCCTGCCCGTAATGACCCGTTTGGGCGTGTCGCTCCTGCTTCCCGAAGATGATCCGCCCCGCCGACTGGTCGCCGAGGCGGTCGTGGTTCGCGTACAACCTTCCAGCGAGTCAGGCAGCGAGGACTCGTATGACCTCGCACTCTATTTCACAAAGATGCAGCCCGCCGACCAGGATCGACTCAACACCTTCCTGAAGAGTGATTCCGGAGACGAAGCATGACTGATTCCGGACTTCCCGTTGTGGTCGGTGTTACCGGCGCCAGCGGTGCGCTGGTGGCTTCGCGCCTGATCAGGGCGATCCTCGAAACGAAGCGGACCGAAGTGCACATGGTCGTCTCCAAGCACGGCCGTATGATGCTCTTCGAGGAGATGGGGATCGAGGGGGCGGAAGAGCGCATGCTCCAGGGCTTTGCGGGCGAACAGGCGGGTCGGCGCGTTCACCTGCATCCAAATGAGGATGTGGGCGCTACGATCGCGAGCGGTTCCTTTCAAACCCGGGGCATGGTGATCGTGCCGTGCAGCGCCAACACGCTCGGGTGCCTGGCCGGCGGTGTGACCCACAACCTCATCCACCGGGCGGCAGACGTAACCCTCAAGGAACGCAGGCCGTTGCTCCTCTGCTTCCGAGAGACACCACTGCACCTGATTCACATCGAGAACATGCAACGCCTGGCTCGCACGGGAGCAACGATTTTCCCGATGGTTCCAGCGTTCTATCACCGCCCGCAGAACCTTGACGACATCATCGACCAGTATGTGGCCCGCGTCCTCGACCACCTGAACGTGCCTCACTCGCTGGGCGTGCGCTGGAGCGGCCGCGAAGCGGCTTCACGCAAGGATTGAGGCCTCTGGCGTCCGGGGTTGTTGTGTCCTCCCGCCTGCACACACTCTACGAGTTCATCAAATTCGAGCACACCCTGTTCGCGCTCCCGTTCGCTTTCCTGGGGGCCGCGTTGGCGGCGGGCGGCTGGCCCGGCTTCCGCACCGCCATGTGGGTGACGCTCGCCATGATCGGAGCACGCAGCGCCGCCATGGCCTTCAACCGAATCGCCGATCTGCGTTATGACGTTCTCAATCCCCGCACGGCCAGCCGGCCACTGGTGAACGGCACCCTTAGCCTGCCGTCCGCGTGGCTCTTCCTGGCCGCCTCCACCGTGCTGTTCACCACTTCGGCCGCCATGCTGAACCGGCTGGCGTTCTGGCTCTCCTGGCCGGCGCTCGCTATCGTTCTCGGCTACTCGCTTACCAAGCGTTTCACCTCCACGAGCCACCTGTTTCTGGGCCTGGCCCTGGGCATTGCGCCGGTGGGAGGCTGGGTTGCCGTGCGTGGAACGATCGACACGGCTCCGCTCCTGCTGGCACTGGCCGTCCTATGCTGGACGGCCGGCTTCGACATCATTTACGCCTGCCAGGATGTCGGGTTCGATGAGAAAGTCGGGCTGCACTCGCTGCCGCGAAGGCTGGGGATTGGGTCGGCACTGCGGGTTTCCACCGCACTTCACATGGCCATGGTCGGATTGTTGGCGTGGGTGGGATTCCTGTGCGGGAGGAGCTTGCTTTTCGCTGCGGGGATTGCTCTGGTCGGAATTATCCTGTGGATCGAGCACAGCCTGGTGCGGCCGGACGATCTGTCACGCGTCAATGCCGCCTTCTTCACCGCCAACGGCTGGTTGAGCGTCGGCTTTTTCATCCTCGTTGCTCTCGATCTCGCCGTTTATCCCTGAGCGGTTACCCACTCGGACTGCGCGCTATTCCTTGCCTGATTGCGGAAACAGCACACACAGCAAGGCACCGGTCTCGACTGTCTGTCCTTTCTTGACGGCGATCTCCTCCACGCGGGCATCGAAGGGTGCGCGCAGCTCGTTCTCCATCTTCATCGCCTCCACCACGACGAGCCCGACCCCTTCCTGAACCTCCTGGCCGGGGGCCACGTGCACCTCGAGGACCTTCCCGGGAAGCGTGGCTCGCAGCTCGTACGGCTTGCTGTCTCCCGTCCAGGAATCCCCTTCTGCCATCATCCCGTCACCCAGCTGCAGGCGGTAAGTCCGGCCGCCGGTCGTCGCTTCCCAATCATCTCCCCGCCGGCTGACCGCCACCTCAATCGAGCGGTTCCCCGCAATGAGTGAGTAGACACCGTCCGCCAGCCTGACGACATCGGCCTCGAAGGGCTCGCCGTCAATACTCATCTGTGGGCGGCCTTCGACTTCGGTCACGCCAACCTCGTGGACCCGCCGCCCGCGCCTGAGCCGTATGATCACCCTCGGCCTCCACGGCCCGGCCAGCCCCCGCCGGGACCCCGCTGGGGATCCAGCACCCTTCTCCATGGAGAGAGGCGGGTAGAAGTTTCAGCCGCGGTCGAGCGGCCGTGACGCCGGGCCTCGAGGGCCACGGCAACCAGCGCCGCACGTACCCGGAACGGCACCACGCCAGTCACACGGCTATTGCTCTTACGGCGGCGCTTTTTCCGTTCGACGCTGCGGTTATCCCAGCGCTCCGCGACGAACCCGGTCGAGTAACGGCCGGCCCTAAACTCCGGATCGGCCAGCACCCAGGCCAGGAATGGCTGGGTGGATCTGAGCCCGCTGATGCGGCACTCGGAGAGAGCCCGTCGCATGCGGGCCAGGGCCTGAGGGCGACTGCGGCCCCAGGTGATTACCTTGACGAGCAACGGGTCATACTCCGCCGGCACCCGGTAACCCTGGTAGATACTGCTGTCACAGCGCACGCCGGGGCCTTCAGGAAGCTGCAGGATTTCCACCACGCCGGGAGCGGGCAGGAAATACTCTTCCGGATCCTCGGCGTAGACCCGCACCTCGATCGCTGCTCCCCGCGGCCGCCGTGTCGCGAGCCACTCAGGAAGCTTCTCTCCAGCGGCGATGCGGATCTGCTGCTCGACGAGATCGACTCCAAAGCGCGCCTCCGTCACTGGATGCTCAACCTGCAGTCGTGTGTTGACCTCCATGAACGTGAGCCTTCCTCCAGCGTCCATCAGGAACTCAACGGTGGCCGCGCCGGCGTAGCCGGCTGCTGCGCACAGCAAAGCGGCGGT
>CBEVTG010000226.1:0-4288 GCA_965552745.1 uncultured bacterium | reverse complement strand
TCAGCTCGACGCTGCCCTTCTGGCTGCTCCTGCTGGGGGCCGTCCTGCTCATCACGTACGTGCCCTCCCTGAGCCTGTTTCTGGTGCGCTGGCTGGGCAACTGAGCCCTGGCCGTCGCAGCAGTCCATTGGGTGTAGACTCGG
Organism: uncultured bacterium; assembly: GCA_965552745.1. Taxonomy (GTDB): domain Bacteria; phylum Acidobacteriota; class Polarisedimenticolia; order JAPUKU01; family JAPUKU01; genus JAPUKU01. Next base: position 4,145 of record CBEVTG010000226.1, on the reverse strand, counting down.
CTGAATTCCGGCAAGCACGTCTGCCGCGAGAGGGAATCCATGCCCGCTGCAGCGCCTCGGCCGGCCGGAGGAGATCGCCCGGGCCGTGCTCTATCTTGCCAGCGATGCGGCTTCCTTCGTGACCGGATCGGCACTGGTCATCGACGGCGGAGCGTCGGCTGTCTGCGAATAATCCAAAGCGAATCGTAGAGCGGCGGACGCGGATTACCTCTCTGTGGAGGCGCTCTGTGTGAAGTCGGCGAGCAGCTCAGTGACAGTCACAAAGCGAAAAAATGGCCCGGCGGGTGCACGGAATCGATTATAGTTTGAGTCCAGATGTCCGGCCAGAATAACAGCTCCCGATCTCCCTGGTACGCGCGCCTGCACGTGCAGATTCTTTTTGCCATGGCTGCAGGCGCCCTCCTCGGTCTGTTTTTCGGCGAGACCGCAGGGTGGTTGCTGGGCTGGATGGGCACGATCTTCATTCGCCTGCTGAGGATGATCATCGTGCCGCTCATCTTCACGAGCATCGTCACCGGTGTGGCGTCGGTGGGAAACGCGCGCAACCTAGGCAGGCTCGGGGCGAAGACGCTCGGGTATTACCTTCTCACCAGTCTGTTGGCGATACTCACCGGGCTGGTTATCGTCAACGTCATCCAGCCCGGTGCGGGTGCGGATATCGGCGGGGCGAGCCAGGCCGAGATGCCGGAGCTCCGGACCCCCAACAGCCTCGCGGAAATATTCCTGCGATTGATCCCGACCAACCCTGTGGAAGCCCTCGCCGGTGGGGATGTTCTGGGTATCATCTTCTTCGGAATCCTCCTGGGGATTTTCCTAACGCAGCTGCCGGATGTGCATCGAACCCGAATCGGCGGCCTGTTTGAATCAGGCTTTGAGCTCATGATGCTGCTGACGGGTGGCATCATCCGTCTGGCGCCTTTCGGGGTGCTGGGATTGATGGCCCGTGCGGTGGCCGAAACGGGATTCGAGACGTTCCGGGTGCTGGGCATTTACATGGCGACCCTGGCCGGCGGTCTCACGTTACACCTGTTCGTGACACTGCCGCTTCTTCTTCTGTTGGCCGGTATCCGGCCGTGGGTGCATTTCCGAAACGTGGCCGAAGCCATGGCCATGGCGTTTTCGACCGCCAGCTCCTCGGCGACCCTCCCGGTGACGATGCGGGCGGTCGAGAAGCGTGTCGGCGCCAGCAACAAGGTCACCAGCTTCGTGCTTCCCATGGGAGCCACCATCAACATGGACGGTACGGCTCTGTACGAGTGCGTTGGCGTCATCTTCATCTCTCAGGTCCTGGACTTCGGACTTTCTTTTCAGACTCAGGTCGTGGTGGTGCTCACGGCCCTGCTCGCTTCCATCGGGGCCGCTGGCATTCCCTCCGCAGGACTGGTCATGATCTTCATCGTCACCGAGGCCATCAACCTGCGCGGCCCCGAGGTGGCGGTGATCATCGGCACCATGCTGGCGGTCGACAGGCCTCTCGATATGTATCGCACCATGATCAACGTGTTCAGCGATACCTGCGGTGCGGCCATCATCGCGCGTACGGAAGGGGAGAAGGGGGTCGATGTGTCATGACGGATGCGGCGAAAACGTTCGAGGGATCGTGCCACTGCGGGCAGGTGAGGTATCGTGTCACCGGCCCCTGGGAGAGGATGACGCACTGTCACTGTACGGACTGCCAGAAAAGCCACGGAGCGCCTTTCGGCACTTACGTGAAGGTCCGGAGCGAGCGCTTCCGGATCCTGCAGGGAGGGGAGCATCTGAAGAGCTTTGATGCAGCTTCCGGCACGCGGCGGGTCTTCTGCCGGATCTGTGGCTCGAAGATCACCGGTGGCGACGATGGGGCGAGCGGATTCGTATGGGCCGCCGCGGGCACCCTGGACACGCCTCCGGACATTCCGGCAGAACGACACTTCTTCGTTCGCAGCAAAGCGAACTGGTACGAGATCCATGACGATCTGCCGCAAGATGAGACCTACCCCGAAGAAGGACCTTGACCGGCGTCTCCCGCGATTCTTCCTCCTGCCTGGTCTGTCTCTCCGATGAGACGTGCCCGTTCCTGACCGCTGTGGAAAGAAAACGGGGGCGCCGGAACTACCGGAAGTGTCCGCGTTGCGGGCTGATCTTCATGGCTCCCGAGCACAGACTCGGTCCGGGTGAGGAGAAGGCCCGCTATGACCTGCACCGGAACGATCCCAAAGATGCAGGCTATGTGCGGTTCCTCAGCCGGCTTGCCGATCCGCTGTCGGAGCGCCTGAAGCCGGGTTCGTGCGGACTCGATTTTGGCTGTGGGCCGGGTCCCGCCCTGGGGCAGTTGCTCGAGGGGCGGGGCCACACCGTGCACAATTACGATCCGTTTTACTTTCCCGACCCGAGCGTGTTCGAGCGCAGGTACGACTTCATCGTCTGCACCGAGGTGCTGGAGCACCTGTTCTCCCCGAGGGAGGTGTTCATGCGCTTTGACAGTCTCCTGGCGGGCAGAGGCGCGGTGCTGGGCCTCATGACGGGCATACTGGAACGCGAGAGCGACTTCAGGGACTGGTGGTACCGGCAGGATCCGACCCACGTCGCCTTCTATCGCAAGACCACTTTCGAATGGATTGCTGCGTGGAGGAACTGGAAGCTGGAGTTTCCCGCCGACAATGTGGTCGTCTACACCGTCTGAGAGCAGCGGGGGCGGTGGGTAATGCCTCAGCGAAGCGCCACGTCCAGGACCATCATGACCGCGAAGCCGATCAGCGCCCCCAGGGTCGCAAGATCGGAGTTGCCTGCCCGCTGGGACTCCGGAACGACCTCCTCGACGACCACAAAGATCATCGCTCCGGCGGCGAACGAGAGCGCATACGGGAGGATCGGCCGGGCAACTATGACCGTGGCAGCGCCAATAACTGCCGCGGCGGGCTCCACCACCGCGGAGAGCTGTCCGTACCAGAAACTCTTCCACCTCGAAAGGCCTTCCCCCCGCAGCGGCACGGAAACGGCGGTGCCCTCGGGGAGGTTCTGAAGGCCGATTCCCAGAGTGAGCGCCACTGCCGCACCGAGCGTCGCGGCGTTCACGTCCGCCGCGGCCGCACCGAACGCCACGCCCACCGCGAGCCCCTCTGGGATGTTGTGGAGCGTGATGGCCAGCACCAGCAGGAGACTGCGGCGCCATTTCGTGGGAATCCCTTCCTCTTCGCCCCGGGCGGCGAAAAGGTGCAGATGGGGGAGGAACTGGTCTACCAGACGGAGGGAGAGCCCCCCGAGGAGAAATCCCACGGCTGGCGGGATCCATGGAACGGCCCCCATCTCTTCCGACAGGGCGATCGAGGGAGCCAGGAGCGACCAGAAGCTGGCGGCGATCATGACGCCCGCTGTAAAACCGAGGCTGGTGTCCAGGAACCGCCGGTTGACCGTGTGGGTGAAGAACACGACGGCCGCTCCGGCAGCCGTGAGCCCCCACGTAAACAGCCCGGCCAGGAATGCCTGGGTGACCGGATCGAGGCCGGTAAAGAATGGAGCGATCATGAGGGCCCCATCATACCCAAGATGGCCGTCCGTGGATCCATGCCTGGAGGGTCCGAATGTTGCCGGAGAGGTTCCGGGAAACGTAGAATAAACTCAATATTTCATTCTCTGTTCCAGCAACTGAAGGAGGCCTCTTCCTGCGGCACATGACAGCTTCGAGTAGCGGCGGGTTCGCGGTGCGGGGGATGGCTGCTGGAGCGCTCCTCCTGGTGGCGTCCATTACGGCAGGTTCCGAACCGGTTCCAGGTGAGGAACTGAAGGTGTCCGGGGCGGTTTGGTCTCCCCGGGAAGGCCTGGAACTGATCGGCACGCGCGCCCCCGAGTGGAAGGGGATCGAGTGGATACAGGGTGGGCCCCTGTCGATCGCGAGCCTAAGGGGGCAGGCCATTCTCCTACGCTTCTGGCTGATCGGTTGCCCTTTCTGCACGAACACCGCTCCGGCCCTCCGGGAGCTCTGGGAAGAGTACCGGGACGAGGGTCTGGTCGTCGTGGGTTTGCACCACCCGAAATCGGAGGTGGTCCGGGATCCGGACCGGGTGACGAGTGCGGCAAACGATCTTGGCTTCAGATTTCCGATCGGCCTCGACAACGACTGGATCCTCTTCGACGGCTGGGGCGTTTTCCCGGATCCTCAAACCCGC
>CBEVTG010000225.1:0-4324 GCA_965552745.1 uncultured bacterium | reverse complement strand
AAAGAAGAAGAAGGTGACAAAGCGCCGTAGGAAGAGCAAGGGAACTCGCGCCCGCAAGACCGCGCGGAAGAAGCCTGCTCGGAAGGCCAAGCGCCGCCGTCGTCGCTGAAGCCCGCCGCCATCGGCGGCAGGTCGTACCACTTTAAGGGGTGTGCTAACCGCACCCCCTTTTTTTTGCCTACTCGAAAACCCGGAGGCCAGGGCGGTAGTCAGAATCATCCTTCTGAGGGGGTTTTTCGCAGCTTCTCAACGATGATGACGCGGTGAATCTTCGCCGGATCCTTGGGAGTGCCGGGCGGCAGCGCGGGATCGGCGCTGGGCTCGCGGGCGCCGATCTTCTTGGCGACTGACAGACCCTCCTTGATCTGGCCGAAGATCGTGAACCTCCCATCACGATCCGGCAATTCCACCAGGCTGATGAAAAACTGGGATCCGTCGCTATCCTTACCAGGCCGTCCCAGGTCGCGGTACATCGACACCGCTCCGGCCACATGGCGGCGCGAGGAGATCTCGGCCGGCAGCCGGTATCCGATCGAACGGATGCCTTCCTGGAACGGGCCTCCCGTCCGGATGGATCGGTCGCGGGCGCTGGTGTGGAATGTCTGTTCATCGTAATAACCAAGCCGGGAGAGGTTCACGAAATTTCTCACATGCTTGGGCGCGTCCTCGGAGAGGAGGTCGATACGAATCTCACCCTCCTCGGTTTCCAGCACGGCCTCGTAACTGGCCTCCGGATTGAAACGATCGATGATGCGGATCTCAACGGAATTCGATTCCCATTCCCCCGCGGACCAGTCGATCGTGTAAACGTCCGGTTGGGTGATGTCGGGGACGAGGTCGACCAGGTTGAAAATGGCGCCAGTGATTTGCCCGGGCTGGAGCTTTTTGGGAAGCGATCCGTCGGGAAGCCCATCTGCCGCCTTTAAGGTGAGTGATTTACTTTTCTCCCCGGTCACACGAATTCTGCTCTGGAAATCGAACGCTCCTGGCACCTCAATCGCCTCATCCCCCATATTGTGAACCAGGACGCGATACTCCACAGGTTCGCCGGTGTAGAAGGCGTAGAACAGGGAAGAGAACGGGTTGGAAAACCTTACCTCCGAGATAACCCACAGAGGTGATGCGGGATCCGGGGCCTTCTGGCTCGAAGCATCCCCGGCGGCGGTCTCCTCCCCCTCGGCGGCGGCCACCTCGTTCGGAGCCGTGATCACGCAGGCTAGAAGGCAGAGTCCTAAGCATGTCAGCAATTTATTCAAGATGGACCTCCAGATACGTTATCGCCTGTGAACTTAGGAGAAAAGTAAATATACCATTCACCCCGCCGGCCCGCCAGGGTTTCGATTCAGGTTTCCTTCAAGCGGGCCCGGGCCAGGGTCAGGACACCCACCTCACGGGCGCCTGCATCCGAGAGCAACTGTGTGCAAACCCCTACAGTTGCTCCGGTTGTCAGCACGTCATCTATCAGAACAACATTTCTCCCCATAATCGCTTCAGGCCACAAGAGCTGGAACGCATTCGCGGTGTTGCGCCTGCGTGCCAGAATTCCCAGGCCGGCCTGAGGAGTCGTTCCGCGCGGGCGCTCGATGGCTCTCGATACTGTCAGGCGGAGCCTCCGGGCGACGAAACGCGCCAGAGCATCACAGGCATCGAATCCACGTTGCCGCAATCGCACCCGGTGTAGCGGCACGGGAAGCAGCACGGGATGCAGACGGCCCAGCTGCTCGCTGGCCGTTGCCAGAAGCGCCTGACCGAACGGGCGCACGAGACCCGGCAGGCCACCATACTTCAAGGCCAGCACTGCCCCCCGCGCTGGCCCCTCGTAGGTCCACACCGACCGGGCCCAGTGATAGCCGGGAGGCCGTCTCCGGCAGCGTTCGCACACCCTGGAGCTTCCTGATTGTGGGGACGCACAGCGGGGACAGGCCGGCCGGTCCCGGGGCTCGAGGGCCTGCCAGCACCGCAGGCAGATCCCCTGTCGCTGATCGATTTCGAGCCGCCGCTCGCACCCCGCGCAGGCGGACGGCAGCAGATACGACAGCGCCCAGGCACCGATCCTGGACAGGCCGCGCCGGGGGCTGCAGAGAGTTGGGAACGGGCGGGACGGACCAGAGCTCACGCCGGGTGATCGGCGGCGAGGAGGCTCTTGCCGGTCATGTCGGCGGGAGGGTCAATTTTCAGCAGGGACAGCAATGTTGGCGCGATGTCACCCAGCAGGCCGTCCCGGCGAAGCGCCGCGCCCCGGAACGGTTCGCCCGCAAGGATGAACGGCACCGGGTTGGTGGTGTGCGCGGTATGCGGTGTGCGACCGTCCGCCTGCCACATCTGTTCGGCATTGCCGTGGTCGGAGGTGACGATGAGCGTACCCCCGAGGCGGTGCACCTCTCGAGCCAGCTTGCCAAGGCATTCGTCCACGATGCTGCAGGCGGAGAGCGCGGCTTCGTAACGACCGGTATGCCCCACCATGTCGGCGTTGGCGAAATTCAGCAACGCCACGCGGCCCGGTTCCTGCTCGAGAGCCCGGATCATTGCCCCGGTGATCTCGAGTGCGCTCATCTCCGGCTTGAGATCGTAGGTTGCCACTTTCGGGGAGGGAATGAGCAGGCGCTCTTCCCCCGCGAATGCGGTCTCCCGGCCGCCGTTGAAGAAGTAGGTGACATGGGCGTACTTCTCCGTTTCTGCGGCCCGTATCTGGTGGAGACCCACGTCAGCGATCAGCTCACCGAACACGTGGTGGGGGGGTGTGGGATCGAAGGCGGCGGGGAGGTTCCACTTCCTGTTGTACACTGCCATGCAGGTGTACCGGGCGAGCCGGGGCCGCCGTCCGGCGTCAAAGCCTGTGAAATCCTCTTCGGTGAACGCGCGTGTGAGCTGGCGGGCGCGATCAGCGCGGAAGTTGAAGAAGATCACCGAATCACCATCGGCAATGGTGGCAGGTGTACCGCCCGCGCTCATCAGGACGGTGGGAGGCACGAACTCGTCGCTCACGTCGCCATCGTAGGCGGATTGCACGGCGCCGGTCGCCGTGTCGTGCCGCTCACCTTCGCCGTGGACCAGTGCTCGGTAGGCGCGCTCAGTGCGATCCCAGCGGCGATCACGATCCATGGCGAAATAACGTCCACATAGGGTGCCGATTGTTCCCAGGTTCTGGCGCTCGAGATAATCGGCAAGGCGCCGGGTGAGTTTGAGCCCGCTCCTGGGAGGAGTATCGCGGCCGTCCAGGAACGCGTGCACCACAACGCGCCGCACACCCGCGTCGCCTGCCATCTTCACGAGGGCGAGCAGATGCTCGATGTGGCTGTGTACGCCCCCGTCCGAGAGCAGCCCCATCAGGTGGAGGCTCGAGCCCGGCCGCTGCGCCGGCTCCATGGCAGCAAGCAGGACGGGGTTCCTGGCGAACGATCCGTCAGCGAGGGATTTATGGATGCGCGTGAGGTCCTGCAGAACCGTGCGGCCTGCTCCCAGGCAGGTGTGGCCCACCTCTGAATTACCAATGAAGCCGTCCGGTAAGCCCACGGCTTCACCCGCGGCTCTCAGCAGGGTTGAGGGGTAGGTTTCCTGCAGGGAGATGAGGTTGCTTGGCTCGCAGTTGAGGATGGCGTTGCCGGAACGCTCCGGCCGGTGTCCCCAACCGTCCAGGATCACGAGGACCAGGGGAAGTGGGCGAGCCTTCACTCCCGGCTTCACCTTTCCCGGGCGCTGTAGATGGGAGCGGAGGAGATTCCCTCTTCGGAAGGACCTCCGGGCGGCAGGTGCATCTCCACCCGGTTCCATTCACCGCACTTTTCGCAGCGATCTTTCCATGTGCCGTAACGCGTCTTGCAGACGGCGCACTCGTACTCGATGCGCGGAATCTCCAGGCTCTCGAGGCCGGTGCGGAAGGCTTCCACGGACTGGGGCACGTAGCCGCGGCGCTCCAGGGCCAGGCCGCGGTAATAATGGAAGGCGGGGAACGATTCTGCTTCAGCCCGGATTGATTCGAAGTGCCGGTGCGCGTCGTCGATCATCTCCAGGCGCAGGTACAGGCAGCCCAGGCGGAAGCGCGGCAGCAAAGGACGGCGGGCTGAGTGTGCCAGATCGTCCAGCATCTGAATTGCCTGCTGTGGTGATTCACGGTCGAGCAGGTGATCTTCGATCGCCGTCAGAAACACGGCCGAGCCGGTGGTCTGGAAACCCTGCTTCCAGGTTTCCAGCGCTTCCTTGTGATTTCCGGAAATCTCCAGAGCGCGGCCCAGGTTCAGGAGCGCCGGTACGAAGTCCGGCCTTTCCTTGATAATCTTTCGAAACGCAGTGGCCGCGTCTTTCCAGCGCTCCTTCTTGAGGATCG
>CBEVTG010000224.1:0-4326 GCA_965552745.1 uncultured bacterium | reverse complement strand
GATGAACGATGTCTTGGCCACCGACAGGCTGTAGAAGATACCCTTGCGGACCAGGTTGGAAAAACTGTACAGGATGCCCGGCTTCGTGTGCCGGCTCTCCGTGAGAAAATCGAACTCGTCGCGCTTGAACTCCTTGCTGTCGATGAAGCTCCGGAAGCGGCTCTCCATGACGGTGCAGTCCCGCAGCGTGGCGTAGACGCCCCCGATCAGTGCGCCCAGGCTGGTGCCCGTGATGATGTCAATCGGAATGTTCTCGCGCTGTAGAACCCTCAGCACCCCGATGTGAGCCAGACCACGGGCCGCTCCGCCTCCAAGGGCGAGCCCCACCTTGACGTCACGAAAGATCATCGGTTCTCACTGCCAATCTATCTCTATCGAGCGAGCCGTTTCCGGAATCGCCTCGAAGCCACGCACCAGCCAGCCGGTCGGGTGCAACGGGTCGTGCGTCTTCTCGAGCCGGCACTCGATTTCCACGCTGGCGAGCACCTTCAGCTTGCGCTGGCCGTCCCCACGCACCGGCACCAGCAACCGCCCGAGCGGTATCCCCATCAGGTAAAGGCGGGTCTCCGGCGGAAAGGTCTCGAAGGGAACCGCATGATACCCGAGCTGGGCCTCGATCCGAGCGCGCGCGTGCCCGTTCTCCTCCGCGACTTCACGGACCTGGTAATAGCCCCCCCGCCCCAGCCCCAGGGCCCGGATGAGTCCGAACCCATCCGGAGTCAGTTCGATGGTACCGGACTTCTTGGCCTCCTCGAAAGTTTCCCAGCGCTCATCAAACCAGGCTGAGAAGCGCTCGAAGACCTGCTGCGCCGCGGGACCTTCAAGACCGCGCACCTCATCGTGGTAAGCGGCGCTCAGGCGCGCCACGGTAGCGCGATCCCCGGCCTGCAACGCGGTCAGGTATTGCTCGATGGTGCGCCCAACTTCGAGCTCTGTGGCCGCACAGGCGAGGTGAAGGGTGGCGACCGCGAGCACACAGGCTCTGCCTGCGGGCCGCGCTGATGTCATAGGCCGGGAAGGGCTCCCCGGCTTCCCGATTCACGCCTCAGATCGTCCTCGGTCTCCGGCACACCGTCGGGTCCGTCGCTCGAGAGAACGAATCGATCCACGCTCGAGGTCAGGCGCCATCCGTGTCTCCAACCGTCGCTCTGCGGCACCCGGCTCATGTAGGTCGGAGTCATCAGGTCTTCAATCTCCTGCACCGACGATGCCTCGGGATAGCCTCCGTGATCCATGGCGTAACGCTCCAGCGCCGACCCGATAAGCTCGAGGTTCTGGCGTGTTTCCATCCCCTCCGCCGCGCGGGCCCCCCGCACCAGGTGGTCGGTATAGGTCTTTTCCTCTCCACCACAGCCCCCGAAGAGGATCGTGGCCAGGACACAGGGCAGCAACGCAGGTTGGTGGAACGTCCGTTTCATGAAAGACCGCAGCAACATAACTCATACCGGCGGGCCACAGCCCCTCTCGGGCCCCGGAGCGCATTCTAAGGCTCCGTGTCAGATACAGTCAATCGTGGCCATATCGATCCCCTACCCTTCGCGTGAGCTTGACGCGGCCTGCGGGTGCGAGATAGCTTGGGGCATTCACGTGAGAGGATTAACGCGTGCCCCTCGCCCTGAGGCATCGCTGGAACCTTTCGTTCGAGCAGGCCGTGCGCCTGCAGAAACAATTGCAGAGCCGGGTTCGCCTGAGCCCGCCCCGGGGTACTGTGCGCCTGGTCGCCGGAGCCGACGTCGCCTACGATTCCTCGGGTGACACCCTGGTGGCGGCGGTGGTGATCTACCGGCTCCCCGGGATGGAGCTCGAGGAGGTGGTAACCGCCCGCGACCGCGTACGCTTCCCCTACGTTCCCGGATTCCTGTCGTTCCGGGAGATCCCTGCGATCCTGCGCGCCGCACGCCGCCTGCGCGCGAGACCGGATCTGCTGATGTGCGATGGACAGGGCCTGGCGCACCCGAGGCGCTTCGGCCTGGCTTGCCACCTGGGACTGCTCCTCGATCTGCCCAGTATCGGCGTGGCGAAATCGATCCTGGTCGGACGCTGCCGCGAGCCCGGCCTTCGGCGCGGCAACCGCTCGCGCCTACTGCACCGGAACGAGGTGGTGGGATGGGCGCTACGGACACGCTCCGGAGTGCGGCCTGTGTATGTCTCGCCCGGACATCGCTGCAACCTGCCGTGGGCTGCCGGCAAGGTTCTCAGCTGCTGTAAAGGCTTTCGCCTCCCGGAACCAGTGAGACAGGCCCACCGCGAGGTGACGCGCCTGCGTCGCCGCGCGGTATGAGGAGGGTCGTTCGAGGCACGGGTGATGACCACCGCATCGAGAGACTGGACCCGGACGGCGTGGCTTTTATGCGCGTTCCTGCTGGGGTTCGCTTCGTGGATCATGCAAGACGACGCCGGGCAACAGAGTCACGGTAACGACGATTCCTGGTCCGCCGAGCGGCGGCGCATGGTGCGCACCCAGATCGAGGCCCGGGGCGTGCACGACGCCGCGGTGCTGCGAGCCATGCGCGAGGTGCCCCGCCACCTGTTCGTCCCTGAGAACCTGCGCTCCCAGGCCTACGCAGACGGGCCCCTTCCGGTCGGACACGATCAGACAATTTCCCAGCCTTACATCGTCGCCCTGATGACCGAAGCGCTCGATCTCAAAGAACAGGATCGAGTCCTGGAGGTCGGCACCGGCTCCGGTTATCAGGCAGCAGTTCTGGCGGAAATCGCTCGTGAGGTTTTCACCATCGAGATCATCGAACCACTCGGGCGCCAGGCGGAGAAACATCTGCACGCCTTGGGGTACTCGAATGTCCATGTTAGGATAGCGGACGGTTACCAAGGCTGGCCCGAGCAAGCCCCCTTCGACGCCATCATTGTCACCGCCGCCCCGGACCACATCCCCCAGCCTCTCGTGGAACAGCTCAGGATCGGCGGCCGGCTGATCATCCCGGTTGGCAGGAAGGAGCAAGAGCTGGTTCTCCTGCATCGCAGGGAAGACAGCGTCGAGCGCCGCGTGCTCACACCCGTTCGCTTCGTGCCCATGACCGGAGAGGCGGAAGAAGCCCTGCGCTGAGGCGGGTGGACACCAGCCAACGACAACAGGATCCTGGAATGTCCAAAGTCATCACCCCGAGAGCAGATGATTACTCGCGCTGGTATACCGACCTGGTAATTCAGGCCCAGCTCGCTGATTACGCGCCCGTGAAGGGCTGCATGGTGATTCGCCCGCATGGCTACGCTCTGTGGGAAAACATTCAGCGGGTCCTGGACACGATGTTCAAGGAGACGGGACACGAGAACGCGTACTTCCCTCTGTTCATCCCCGAATCGTTCCTCAAGAAGGAGGCCAGCCACGTCGAGGGATTTGCCCCCGAGTGCGCCGTTGTGACCCACGGCGGTGGCAAGAAACTCGAGGAACCGCTCATGATTCGCCCGACTTCCGAGACGATCATCTACAGCATGTACTCCAAGTGGATCCGTTCCTGGCGTGATCTGCCCATGCTTCTGAACCAGTGGGCCAACGTCGTGCGCTGGGAGATGCGCACGCGCCTCTTCCTGAGAACGACGGAGTTCCTGTGGCAGGAAGGGCACACCGCGCATGCCACCGAAGCGGAGGCCCAGGAGGAGACACTCCGCATGCTGGAGGTCTATGCGACGTTCGCTGAGGAGTACATGGCCATGCCTGTCCTGCGCGGCGTGAAGACGGATGCGGAGCGGTTCGCTGGCGCACTGCGCACCTACTCGATTGAGGCCATGATGCAGGACGGCAAGGCGCTGCAGGCGGGCACCTCCCACAATCTCGGGCAGAACTTCGCGCGTGCTTTCGACGTCAAGTTCCAGAATAAAGACTCGCAACTGGAATATGTATGGTCGACTTCCTGGGGAGTGTCGACGCGTCTTATCGGCGCCCTCATCATGCAGCACAGCGACGACCAGGGCCTGGTTCTGCCGCCACGCCTGGCGCCGATCCAGGTGGTGGTGGTACCCATCTTCAAGAGCGGTGACGGCGTTCTCGAGGCGGCCGCGAATCTGGTCAAGGAAATCCGCGCCTCAGCTGAAGGCTGCGACTCGAGCCAGACCCCCCGAGTGCGCCTGGATGACAGAGAGGGTCTCACTCCCGGGTTCAAGTTCAACGAGTGGGAGCTTCGAGGCGTTCCGATCCGCATAGAGATCGGACCGCGCGACCTGAAGGCAGGACAGGTTGTGGTCGCCACCCGGCATGACCGGCAGAAACAAACGGTGCCGCGCGCTGAGGTTTCCGGACGCCTACCCTCCCTGCTCGAAGAGGCCCAGAAATGCCTGCTGGAACGGGCGCGCTCGCAGATGGCTTCTCGT
>CBEVTG010000223.1:0-4348 GCA_965552745.1 uncultured bacterium | reverse complement strand
TCCGGAAATCTCCAGAGCGCGGCCCAGGTTCAGGTGCGCCGGTACGAAGTCCGGCTTCTCCTTGATGATCTTTCGAAACGCAGTGGCCGCGTCTTTCCAGCGCTCCTTCTTGAGGATCGTGCAGGCGCGCTCGTACTGGATGCCCAGGCTGTAGCGTGCCTCGGCTTCGCGGCCATAGGATTTCTGATCGACGAGCCGCAGGATCTTGTCCTGTATCTCCGCGGCTCGATCCCACTCGCCCGCGCTCATGAAGATCTGCCTCAGCTTGCGGTACGCGGTGATGGGGCGCCGCGGATGCTGCGCGATGATGCGCTCGAGAACCTCCCGGGCCGCGTCTACTGAGCCCATGGCCTCGTAATCTGCCACCAGACCGTAGAGTGCCCGCAGGTCGTCCGGCTGGAGGCGTTCCGCCTCCTTGTGCATGCGGACCGCCTCGTCGTGCTGTCCCAGAGTCCTGGCCACCTCACCGGCCTTGAGCAGGGCGGAGCGATGCTCGCGATCACGTTCCAGGACCTCGCGGAAGATATCAAGTGCCATTTCCTTCTGGCCGTTGAGGATCGCCTCCACGCCTTCCAGATAGGTGCCCTCGATATCAGCCGAGCCCCGGTTCTGGCGGCGGCTCTTCATTCGCTGAATCCAGTCGCGTGCTACATAGCGCAGTCGGGTGAGGATGGCCAGCATGAGTCCGCCCAGGAAGGCGAGGCTGACGATGGCGTATACGGGAAGAGTCAAGCCCCGAGGCAGCTCGAACGGCGCGATCAATACCTGCTGATTGACCGTTACCAGGCGAGTCAGGCCGAAGATCAGCATGAAACCAACGAGGATGGTTATCAGGGTGCGCAGCTTCATGGGTGAATCCTGGGCTCCGGGACGGGGAGTCGAGGCGTCGGCCGGGACAGTTCAGTGGAGGCGAACGACGCGTCCTTCATTATAAGGAGGAGCCGTCGTAGGAGGCAAGGACGGACCGAGGGCTCAAGCGAGGCCGTAGCGCCGGCGCTTTTCGAGCAGGGTCTTGCGGCTGATGCCGAGAATTCGTGCCGCTTCCGAGCGGTTGCCGTGGGTGCGGCGCAGTACCTGCTCGATGTAGGCCCGCTCGAGTTCCTTCAGTGTGAGCTGTCTCTCGGCCGCCTGGTCAACCAGGTCGGAGACCAGAGCCGTCGGATCGATCCCCAGGTCGTCCGGTGTGATTTCACGGCCCGAAGCCAGGATCACGGCCCGTTCGATCACGTTTTTGAGCTCGCGGATGTTGCCTGGCCAGCGGTAGTCCATCAGGGCCCGTCTGGCGGCGGCATTCAGGCGTCCCGCGGATTTCTGGAGGGTAGTGCGCGCCTGGCGCAGAAAGTGTTGCGCCAGCTTGAGAATGTCCTCCGTCCGTTCGCGAAGGGGCGGCACCCTCAGGGAGACGACGTTGAGGCGATAGTAGAGATCCCGCCTGAGTCGTTCATCGCGGGCTGCCTCCTCGGGAGGTGTGCTGGTGGAAGCGACGAAGCGAAGGTCAACCTGAATTGTCTTCTGGCCACCGAGACGCTCGAAGCTCCGCTCCTGAAGCAAGCGCAGAAGCTTGGCCTGCATGGGCGAAGACAGAGCGAGAATCTCGTCGAAGTAAACGGTGCCTCCGTGGGCCTGCTCCATGCGCCCGATCTTGCGTTCCGCGGCGCCGGAGAAAGCACCTCTCTCGACCCCGAAAAGCTCGCTTTCCAGCAGGTCGTCGGGCAGGTTGGCGCAGGGAATGCGCACGAAGCTCATGGAACGGCGCGGCCCCGATTCGTGGATGAAGCGCGCCATCAGCTCCTTGCCAGTGCCGCTCTCCCCGAATATGAGAACGCTCGAGCGCGTGGCGGCCACCTTTCGCGCCAGATCCAGAATCGGGCGCATGGCCTTCGAGCGCGATACGAGCAAAGGTGCAAGCACGGATTCCGCACCTGCTTTCGGATCGGGCGCCGCATTCACTGCGGAGGGCGTCCCGGTGGCAGGGGAGTGGCGGGGGCCCGAAGCGTCGAGACGTGCTTCGCCGGGCTCAGCCGGTGGTGCGGATTTTGGGGGCGTCACCCCAGAGCCTCTCCAGATCGTAGAAGGAGCGCCTCTCGCTTGTGAAGATGTGGATTACGAAATCGATGTAGTCCATCAGGATCCAGTCCCCCGGCTGCGTGCCTTCGACGTGGCCCGGACGGCGGTCGGAGGCGCGCAACTTCTCTTCGATATGATCGGCGATGGCCTGTGTCTGGCGGGAGGTGTTTCCGTGGCAAATCATGAAGTAATCGGTGAAATCGCACAACCGGCGCAGATCAAGGATGACGACCTCTTCACCCTGTTTGTCGCGCGCGGCGCGTTTCGCCAGGGCCAGGAGCGAGCGTACGGTGGGAAGACGTGCGGCAGTCAACGCTTCAGGCCTTCCTCGTCGCGGTACAGGCCATTCCTTTCAATGTAATGCGCGACCGGCTCCGGTACCAGTGAGGAGAGGTCGCCGCCCGCCGCCGCCCGCTCGCGGACATCCGTGGAGGAGACGGCAGGTACCTCCAGGGGAATCCAATGGACCCCGGGTTGCGGGCTGGCCGCCAGGGCCGGTTTGAGTTCCGGCCCGGCGTGCTCGATGAGTCTCCGAGCAGCCCAGTCCGGCAGGCGCTTCTTCATTTTCTGCAGGGTGATTCCGTTGCGTGGGAAAACGATGAAATCGACCAGCTCCAGCACGTTTTTTGCCCGCTTCCAGGTCTCGATCTCGGCGAAAGTATCGGCTCCGGCCAGGAAATACCACCGTCGATCATCGCCGGCCTCACGGAGCCGCTTCAGGGTGTCGATGGTATACGAACGCCCCTCCCGTGTCAGTTCCTCGCTCGACACCCTGAAACGTGGCTCGGGCTGCGTCGCCAGAACCAGCATCGAATAGCGGTGGTGCTCCGCGCTGAGCGGTCGATCCATTTTGTGGGGCGGCCGGAACACTGGCAGGAAATGAACCTCCTCGACGCCGAGACGCTCCAGTGCCAGCCGGGCCATTCCCATGTGTGCGTTGTGCACGGGGTCGAACGATCCGCCCAGGAGGCCTGTGGAGAGTGTGCTCAAGCGTGACCTTTCAGGGAGCGGGCGCCGAATTCGTCACCCGGGGGCCCAGCGCTTCCAGGCGGCTGCCCACCGTCTGGATCAGCTTCTCCAGCCCCTCGCCGGTGACGGCGGAGATGAGATGAAAGTCACGCTCCAGCTTCAGAGCCGCAGCTTCGAGCGCCTTGATGCGTTGCGGATCCTGGGCAACATCCTTCTTTGTGGCCACGATGATCTGCGGCTTATCAGCGAGTATGTCGCGGTACGCCTCGATCTCCCGGTCGACGATCTCCAGATCCGAGACCGGGTCCCGCTCCGAGGCGGGAGAAACGTCCACCAGATGAAGCAGCATGCGTGTGCGTTCGACGTGCTTGAGAAATCGTATGCCGAGTCCGGCACCCCTGTGGGCCCCCTCGATCAGACCGGGGATGTCGGCCATTACGAAGGATCGCGCCTCGTCGAGGCGTACGACACCAAGGTTGGGAACCAGAGTAGTGAAGGGATAGTCGGCGATCTTCGGACGGGCGGCGGAGACACGGGAGATGAGAGTGCTCTTGCCGGCGTTGGGAAAGCCCACCAGTCCGACATCCGCGAGCAGCTTCAGCTCCAGGATCAGCCAGCGTTCCTCTCCCGCCTCACCGGGCTGGGCGAAACGCGGAGCCTGGTGCGTCGAGGTGGCGAAATGCGCGTTGCCCTTTCCGCCGCGGCCTCCCCTGGCCACGCACAGGCGCTGCCCGGGTTCGCGCAGGTCTCCCAGCAAAAAGGCCGGGTCGGTCTCGTCGTGGAGCACGGTTCCCACGGGAACCTGCAGGGTCAGATCCTCACCCTGGCGGCCGCTGCGGTTGTTGCCCTGGCCGTGGTCACCCCGCTTTGCCTTGAAGTGCTGGCGATGGTGACACGCGTTGAGGGTGTTGGTGGAGAGGGTGGTCTCGAGCCAGACGCTGCCGCCGTTGCCGCCGTCTCCGCCGTCGGGGCCGCCTCGTGGCACGAACTTTTCACGCCGGAACGACACGCACCCGGTGCCGCCGCTTCCGGCTTGCACGTAAATTTTTGCCTGATCAAGAAACATCTGGCCGATTGCCGTGGGGTGGGAGGCCTACAAGCCGGCCTCTGCGGCCGGCCGGTGCCCTGGCATCGGCTAGCCGGCGGCCGGCAGGACGCTCACGAATCTTCCGAGACGGCCCTTGTTCTCGAACTTGACGACGCCTGCGGTCTTGGCGAAAAGGGTGTCATCCCTTCCCCGGCCCACGTTGAGCCCTGGCTTGAACGGGGTGCCGCGCTGGCGCACGAGGATCGATCCGCCGGTGACGAACTG
>CBEVTG010000222.1:0-4348 GCA_965552745.1 uncultured bacterium | reverse complement strand
GCAGCGCGGTCTTTTCACCCATGAGGGGCACCTGCAGCAGTTCTTCGAGCGTTGCCTGAGCCACGTGCTCAATAGTGGTGAATCCTGTCTCCTGCAGGTTGGTGGCCAGCTTGGGGCCAACACCCGCCAGGTCCTCGAGCGGCACACCGATCGAGGCCATGCGCGCCATCTCCTGTTCGACCTCATTGAGTTTCTCGGACTCACTCTTGATGTCGATGCGCCAGCCGATCAGGCGCGATGCAAGACGCACGTTCTGCCCGCGCTTGCCGATGGCCTGCGAGAGCTGGTCGTCTTCGACGATGACTTCCATGATGCGGTTGGGCTCGTCGAAAATGGTGACGCGGCTGGTGCGGGCCGGATTCAGAGAATTGGCGACAAACATGGACGCATCATCAGAGAATGGCACGATATCGATCTTTTCCCCGCGCAGTTCGCGGATGACGGCCTGCACGCGTGATCCCTTCATACCGACGCACGCGCCAACCGGATCGACATCACGGTCCTTAGAGCGCACCGCAATCTTGGCCCGATCGCCTGGATCGCGGGCGGCGCTTTCAATGGTCACCGTGCCGTCGTAGATTTCCGGCACTTCCATCTCGAACAGCTTCATCAGCAGTCGGGGATCAGTGCGCGACACGATGACCTGTGGGCCCTTGGCGGCACGATCAACGTTGATGATAATGGCGCGCACCCGATCACCCTGGTTGTAGTGCTCCGACTTGGATTGCTCCTTCTTGGGGAGCGCTGCTTCCGTGCGGCCCAGATCGAGAACGATGTCGCCGCGCTCGAACCGTTTTACGATGCCGTTGACGAGATCCCCCACCCGGTCGGAATATTCACCGTAAACGTTCTCGCGCTCCGCTTCGCGCACTTTTTGATAGATGACCTGCTTTGCGGCCTGGGCGGCGATGCGCCCCAGCTCCTCACGCGGCTTGCGCAGCTCGATAGCGTCCTCCAGCTGCACGTTCGGGTCGATCTTGCGCGCCTCTTCCAGCGTGATCTCCATGTCCGTATCGGCCACCTCGCCGACCACGCGCTTGAGGGCGAAGACCTCCAGCGCCCCGGTCTCGCGATCGAAGCGTGAACCCAGCTCCTCGCGGGTCTTGAAGTACTTGCGGGCGGCCGCCACGATGGCGTCCTGTACCGCCTCGATGATGACGTCGACGTCGATCCCCTTTTCGCGACCGACCGACTCTATTGCCTGAAAAAGTTCGTTCGCCATTTTGTGTGAACCCGAAGGTAGAGTGTAAATCCGTACAAGCGTTTAATTATAGCATATACAACGGTTTAGAATTCAACCTCACGCCGCGCGTTCTCGATCTCATCGAGCGCCAAATTGATGGTCTTTCCGTCATCCAGCTCAACCTGCAGCGTGGCACCGGCTCCCCGCAGCGTACCCACCAGGGCTTGAGGCCGACCCTCCGATGGCCGTAGCCGAAAGCGCAGCCGTTCTCCGACAACACGTTCAAAGTCAGCCGCGCCCTGCAGCGGCCGGTCCAATCCGGGTGATGAGACCTCCAGGTTGTAACGGCCTGGAAAAAGGTCTTCCGCGTCCAGGAGTGGATCCAGGCGCCGGCTCAACTTCTCGCACTCGCCGAGGCTTACTCCACCCCGGCGATCCACGAAGACTTTCAGGACGCCACCGGCGCCCAGGCGCTTCCACTCCAGATCGACCAGATCGAGTCCCAGTTCCACGGCTACGGGCTCGACGAGACTCCGCAGGCGCTCTGTGAGCGAGCTTTCCACGTATCGGCTCATAAAAAAAAAGTGGGCTGGAGCCCACTGGGAAAAGGCTTAATGCACAGAATATCAGGAGGACTCCGGTGGATCAAGCGTGACGCTGAACCGGCAGCGTTTCAGGACCCCGGCCGGGGTGAAGGTTCCCCGGGATCGGCCGTCTTCTCGGGCGTGCCTGAGGGGTAGGATATGCGCAGGGTGCGGTTCAAGCCCGGCACCGGAATCGCTTTCTGTTGCCGACCGTCCGGCCAGCGTATTTCCAGCGAGGCTCCGGGAGCGGGCGCACGGATGCCGAACAGCGGCCTGGGATCGCTGTGGCTGAGGTAGGAGCCGTCTCCGCGCACCTCCCTGACCTGGCGCTGGCCTCCGGCCGTAAGGACGACGCGGGCTCCGAGGGCGTGCTGGTTGGGCCGGATACCCAAGAGCTCGACCCGCAGCCACGACCCCTGCTCGCTTCGGTTCTCCAGCAAATTCGGTGAGCCGTCGATGTTGGTGATCAACACATCCCAATCCCCGTCATCGTCGTAGTCGGCGAGGGCCGCGGCCCGGCTGGCGTGCTTCAAGGCCAGACCCGGTCCCGCGTCCTGTGTGATCTCGGAGAATCGTCCCCTGCCGGCGTTCTCGAAAAGCTGATTGGGCTGGTTGTAGGAACTGCCGATGTCGTGTTCATCGACCTCCGGATAAACGTGGCCGTTCGCCAGCAACAGGTCGAGATCTCCGTCGAGATCGAAGTCGAAGAACCGTGTCCCCCAGCCGAGCGTGGCGAGGGTGGGTTCAACCAGGCCAGCGCGAAACGTGGCGTCCGAGAAGAAACCGTTGCCGTCATTATGGTAAAGGGTGGCGAAATCGTGCGAGAAGTTGGTCACAAACAGATCGAGATGTCCGTCCCCGTCGTAATCCCCGAAGTCAGCTCCCATGCCGGCCTGCTCACGCCCGTCGGAGCTGTACCCGACACCCGCCCGGATGCCTACCTCGCGGAAGGTGCCGTCGCTATTGTTGCGATACAGGAGGTTGGGGGTGGAATCGTTGGCAACGTAGAGATCCACATCGCCGTCGTCATCGTAGTCGCCCCAGACCACGCCCAGCCCGTAGAAGCCGTCTTTCACATTGAGACCGGCCGCCACACTCACATCGCTGAATGTGCCATCTCCCTGGTTTCGGTAAAGCAGATCGGTCATACCGGTGAGTCCGCGAGGGCCGCACATGACCGGCATGCCACGGAAGCGGCACTCGTCGCTGCTCCCGGGCAACGGCGCGTTTTTTGGGTCGAACAGGACGTAGCGCGCCACGTAAAGATCGAGCCAGCCATCGCCGTCATAATCAGCGAAGGCGGCGCCCGTCGCCCAGCCCTGATCCGCCACTCCGGCGGCGGCGGCGACGTCGGTGAAGGTGCCATCGCCGTTGTTACGCTGCAGGGCATCCCGGCCATAGTGAGACACGAAAAGATCGACATCACCATCGGCGTCGTAGTCAGCGACGGCACAGCCCACGGCCCAGCGTGTGCTCGCCAGGCCGGCGCTCTGGGAGACCTCGGTGAACTGGCCTGCCGCGTTTCGGAAAAGCGCATCCCCCGGCAGATCCTCCCCCCCCGCGGGCTGCAGGCGTGAGCCGTTGGGAAGGAAGAGGTCGAGATCGCCATCCCCGTCGTAATCGAGCCAGCATGCGCCGGTGCCGAGGGTGTCGAGGACCGTTTCCTTTCCCGGGCTTCCGGAAACGCTATGGTGGCGGATCCCGCGCTCGGCCGCCACGTCGATGAAACGGGCCGGAGCGGCCTGCGAAGGCACGCCAGCGGCCAGCTGCAAGATCACCATTCCCAGCGAGAGTCCAGGGATCGAACAACGCGTGCCAGAATCCGATTTCTTCTCCCGGACCATCAGTTCTCCCCGGTCACGACGGTGCGCCCCCGGGCACGTTGCTGTTCGGCAATGCGATTGTGGATGGCCAGTTCCGTATCGGCGGCGGCCTCATTTCCCAGGCGTCTCAAGGCCGTGCTCAGCACGTAGTGGGCGTTCGGGTGGTCCGGTTCCGATTCCAGGACCTGCCGAAGAACCGGTTGTGCCTCCTCGTAGCGGCTCTCCTCGACCAGCATCACGGCAAGCTGGTAACGGGCACGCGTAAAGTCCGGTTTCTCCTTCAGCGCGGCTCGAAACGAGGCCATGGCCTCCTCGTTACGACCCTTGATCTTGCACAGCATGCCCTTGAGGTAATGCGCGCCCGGCTCCGTGACGCCGCCGGCCAGGACGCGCTCCACCGAGTCGAGGGCCTTGTCATAGAGCGACAGATCGAACTGGGTGTTCGCCAGCTGCAGGCGGAGAGCATGTTGATCCGGACGGGCTTCGAGGAACGCCTCCAGGTGGGGGAGAGACTCGCTGCGCCGACCGAGAGCCAGCAGCACCATGGCCAGGTTCTGGTGGACTCTGGACAGTTCGCTGGGTGCGGGCACGCGCTCCAGAGCCTCCTGGAGGTACTCCCGGGACTCTTCGTACCGTTCCTGCAGACGGTAGAGGCGTCCCAGGTTGTAGAGGCTTTGAAAATCGCCGGGTTTGATCGCCAGCGCGTACAGGAACTCCCGCTCCGCGTCGGGATACCGCTCGGCCAGCGCGTAAGCCTG
>CBEVTG010000221.1:0-4366 GCA_965552745.1 uncultured bacterium | reverse complement strand
AGCTGACGTCTTCGTCATTAATAAATCTGACCGTGAGGGAGCGGACCGGCTCCAGAAGGAGCTCGAGAGCCTCCGAGGCATGGTCGAGCGCCCGGAGGGGGAGTGGGTTCCGCCCATCGTAAGAACGGTGGCGACCACGGGCGAGGGGATCGAGGAACTGCGCGCAGCCATCGAGCAGCACGCGGAGGACCCTCGCAGCCAGCCCCGGCGCCAGGAGCGCCTGCGCCAGGCGTGGGCCCGCAGGCTCCGGGGATTGCTCGACGAAGGGTTATGGAGCCGCCTTCTCGAGGCCATGCCGCTGTCGCAGGAGATGGACGGCCTGGTGGCGGAGATCGCCGCCCGGCGGCGCGACCCCTTCTCGGTAGCAGAGGCGATTTTGCGCCGCGTGAGGTTGAAGGCTGGCAAATAAAGCCGTACAGAGAAGGAAACCGGATGCTGAAGAAGATCGATCACTTTGGAGTGGCGGTGCACGGGCTCGAGAAAGCGCTCGGCGTCTACCGGGACGGCCTGGGGCTTGAACTCGGCGGTATCGAGGAGGTTCCCGAGGAGGGAGTGAGGGTTGCCTTCCTGCCGATTGGTGAGACGCGGCTGGAGCTTCTGGAACCCACAAACGAGTCATCTCCGATAGCCCGCTTCCTCGAGAAGCGCGGCGAGGGCCTTCATCACGTCTGCTTCCAGGTGGACGAGCTGGAGAGACGGATCCCCGATCTTCAGGCCCGGGGCCTGGAGCTTCTGCCAGGCTACCCGCGTGAGGGGGCGGAGGGTGAGCGCGTAGCGTTCTTCCATCCGCGATCCACCGGTGGCGTCCTCATCGAGCTGCGCGAGAAAGGTAGCGGAGGATCCGCATGAACAAGGTGGTAGCCAGCGCCCTGGAAGCGGTCGCCGACATCCCGCACGGCGCCACCCTGATGTGCGGCGGTTTCGGCATGGCGGGTGTGCCTGAGAACCTGATCCTCGCTCTGCGCGAGCGGGGAGTGAAAGATCTCACTTTCATCAGCAATAACGCGGGCATGCCCGGCCATGGCCTGGCCCTGCTGTTGGCCACCGGACAGATCCGCAAGATGATCTCCAGTTATATTGGTGAGAACACGCTCTTCGAAGAGCAGATCCTTCAGAAGAAAATCGAGGTCGAGCTCATTCCCCAGGGAACGCTGTCGGAGCGCATGCGCGCCGCCGGAGCCGGAATCGCGGGGTTTTACACGCCCACGGGGGCCGGGACTCTGGTGGCCGAGGGCAAGGAATCGCGCGAGTTCGAGGGCCGTCGCCATGTCCTGGAGCGGCCTCTGCGCGCGGACTTTGCCCTGGTGCGGGCATTCCGCGGGGACACCCAGGGAAATCTCGTGTATCGCAAGACGGCGCGAAACTTCAACCCAATCATGGCCACGGCGGCGCCGTGCACCATAGCGGAAGTGGAGCATATCGTGGAGCCGGGAGAGATCGATCCGGAGAGTGTCGTCACGCCTGGAATCTACGTTAACCGCGTTGTTCGCGGAGAAAACTATGAGCGCTGGATCGAGAAGAGAACGCATCGTACGCCGGGCAGCTAAGGAATTCGAGGACGGCATGTACGCCAACCTGGGGATCGGCATCCCGACGCTGATCCCAAGCGTGCTGCCGCCGACGGTGCAGGTCGTGCTGCAGACGGAGAACGGCATGCTCGGCGTCGGCCCTTACCCGCTGGAGGGGGAGGAGGACGCGGATCTGATCAACGCTGGCAAGGAAACCATCACCGAGCTGCCGGGCGCCTCCTATTTTTCGAGCGCTGACTCGTTCGCCATGATCCGGGGCGGACACATTGATATCAGTGTGTTGGGCGCCATGCAGGTTGATGAGAAAGGCAATCTTGCCAACTGGATGATTCCCGGACAGCGCGTCAAAGGGATGGGTGGCGCCATGGATCTGGTGGCGGGAGCCCGCCGGGTGATGGTCACCATGACCCACACGACCAAGAGCGGGGAACCGAAGATCCTGGAGCGTTGCAGCCTGCCCCTGACCGGCGAGCGGGTGGTGAGCGAGATTGTCACCGAGCTGGCCTACATCGTCGTTACGCCGGACGGTCTCGTGCTTCAGGAGATTGCCCCGGACACCAGCGTCAAGGAGGTTCAGGCGGCAACCGGTGCCCATCTGCTGACGCCGGCCTCCGGCGTAGGGAGAATGGATTTCTGATGGCTTCGAGTGCTCCTGAGCCGGTTTCCAGGCGGGCCGCATCGCAGGAGGCCGTCGAGGTGGTGGTGGCGGCCGGCCCGGCCGTGATCGAATCACTGACACCGCTCGTCGCCACCTTTGGGCGGCTGGCCGGTCTCGGGGTGCGTCGCGCCAGGGCGCTGGCAGCCGAGATCGTGGGACTGGTCGCTGCTGCTGCGAGAGGAGCCGGGCCGGTACGATTGCGCCTTCTGCGCCGTCCGCAGAACCTGCGCGTGCGGCTTCAATGCAGTGGCACAGCGGCGCGCGTGCTGCGCAAAGCCCGCGCGGGACGCGCCCTCAATGGCTTCAGCATTGAAGCTGCCGGGCGTAACGCTCTGGTCATGACCCTGAGCGGGCCATTCCAGAACCGCTGATCCGACTCCGAGGTGCGCCGGCGGTTGATTTCGTCTGCTGCCGCCGTTGAGGCCTGAATTGAAGGAGAACAATGAGAAGAAGGACGATTTTCACAGCTCTGATCACGGCCGTGTTGTTTCTGCCAGGAGGGTATCAGCTCCCCGTGACCGGCCAGGAAGAGCCCGTTCCCCAGGAAGCGAAAGCTGAAACGGCGGACCAGACCGGTGAGCCGCGGCCGTCCGGCCCTGCGACGGAGAAGTACGTGCGACCCCCTGCCGTGCCCTGGCGCACGTGGTCCATGCACATGCTCGAAGTCGCCGAGAAGCTGGACCGACCCATTTTCCTCTATCTCACCAACCCGTGGAACACCATGGGGCGGATCATGGACGCCAACACCTTCAGCGATCCCCGCGTCTGGGCGGCACTGCGGGATCTGTACATTCCCGTCCGGGTGGATGTGGACAGGCGGCCGGATATCAAGGAGCGCTTCAACGCCGGTGCGCTGCCGAGCATCGCGATCGTCATGCCCAGCGGCGAATCGCTCTATCTGAGGAGCCCGAGAGGGAATTACATCCGTGCTGCGGGGACCGTCTTCACCGCCGATGAACTTTATAACTACCTGCGTTCCGTGGCCGACTACTACCGGAACAATCGCTCCATCCTCGATCTGAAGATTGAGGATATCGTGCAGCGGTTCAACCGCGAGCAAAACCTGTCTTCAGCTCCGCTCGACTACGCGCAGGTACAGACCGTGGCCAACGCGCTCAGGGAACGATTCGATCGTACGCATGCCGGCTTCGGCCTGGCCCCGAAGGTTCCCGACGCCCAGACCCTGCTGTTCTGCTGGCAACTGGTGCGGTTGCAGGGAAACGCGCAGGCCCGTGACATCGGCCTGCGCACCTTGCGGGCGATCTGGGATTCGCCCCTCCACGATGAAGTGGAGGGGGGGGTATTTCGCATCGCCATGGAGCGTGACTGGACCAAGCCACGCTACGAAAAGGTGCTCAATGTCAACGCGCGCCTCCTGGAGGCCATGGCCGAGGGGTTATTGGTCACGGGTGAAGGCTGGTTGGAGGAGGCTGTGCGGGAGCAGGCAGATTTCCTCATAGAGCGTTTTGCTCATCCCCAGGGCGGGCTCGTGCGCGCCCAGGGTTCGGGGGATTCGTTCGGCAGCTACTTCCAGCTCAGCCGCCGCAAGCGTCGGAAAGTGGAACCTCCTCCCGTCTTCCCGCTCAGAATCGTGTCCTGGAACGCTCAGGCTGCCTCCGCCCTGCTGCGCGCTTATCAGGCCACCGGCGAAGAGCGCTATCGCGATCACGCACTGGGTATTCTGGAATTTCTTCTCAGAACATCCAAAGCGGGTTCACGCGGGATGGCGCACTATTTCGATGGGAGCGCCCAGATGGTGGGTCTCCTGACGGATCAGGTGTCCACCGCGCGGGCGCTTCTCGATGCCTACCAGGTAACGGGTAGCCCTCTGTACCTGCTCGAGGCCAGCGGTCTGGTGACCGCGGTGCGAACTTTTTATCGGGATGAAACCACGCCGACCTTCGTAGATCGTTTTCAGGACCCCCGATTGCGCGGCGCCATGCGTCGCCCGGACCGCGATCTGATCGAGAACGCGGAGTTTGCTCTGGTCATGCTGACTCTTTCAGCATTGACGGGTGATGACGTGCTGGTGGGTGAAGCGCAGCAGACGCTTGAGATGTTCGCCGATCAGGTGGGAGTCTATGGCACTTACGCAGCGCCTCTGGCGCGCGCTGTGAACCTCGCGCTGCGCCAACCGGTGAGGCTGGTCGTGCGCCAGGGAGGTCAGCCCGAGCAGGCG
>CBEVTG010000220.1:0-4374 GCA_965552745.1 uncultured bacterium | reverse complement strand
CGCCCTGTGCCGGCGGCGCACGTGGCGTTGTAGACAACTCAATTTCTGGTTCACTTAATTGATGCCGTCTCCATCAGCAGTACGCATCATTTTCGTTCACGGCCTCGCGTCCAAGCCGCGGGAGGCGAAGCTGCTCGAGCTGTGGAAGAAGGCTCTCATCGAGAACGTGCGGGCGGACTCGAAGACGCTAGCTTCGTCGCTCGAAAAGGAGCCGGATCTGTTCCGCTCCGCCTACTGGGCCAACGCCGTTCCGGATCACATCGAGGATTCGCCCGGCTATGTGAAGAAGCTCGAGAAAGCGGTCGACGCGGTGATCCGGATCCGAAGAGACGCGGGCAATTCAATGCACATCAGCAAGGCGGGATGGGTTGGCGCCAAGGTGAAGAAGTTCGGTCAGGGGGTCGTCTATTCGCTGGCGGGTGCTCTTACCCTGAAAGACAACGTCGTTGACGAGAACATCCGCGAGGTCTCCCTGTACAGGGCCGACCAGTACATCGCCGACCGCATCCGTGAGCCGCTGGAGCGCGAACTCAGCGACGCCTGGGAAAGTGGAAAGCAACCGATCGTTGTCGCCCACTCGATGGGATCGTTTGTGGCCTACGATGTGCTGTGGCGCTTCTCGCATCGCAGCGAGGCGCTTTATCGCAAGCACCGGAAGGACAAAGTAGGCTTGTTGATCACCATGGGCAGTCCTCTGGGCGATTCGACCCTGAGGGATTTCATGCTGATCGAGCGCTGGAAGGAGGTGCTGAAATCGCCTTCGCGGCAGGAGCGCCGGCGATACTATCCGGTTAACATCCGCCGCTGGCAGAACTACTGCGCCTACGGCGACATTGTCTGTCACGACTCTACGCTCGATGACGATTTCTTCGATGGCCTGCGGCGTGATGTGGGCGGGTACGGTAGAAACGACCTGCGTGACTATGTACGGCTCTACAATCCGTACGTCTGTACCGACGGGAGCCGGAACCCCCACAAGAGCTACGGTTATCTGATCCAGCCGAAGCTGTCCCAGAAACTCCAAAACTTTTTCAGCGCCCGTTGACAGGGGCGCCTTCATCGAAACCCTCTATGTTTGGGGAAGCTGGGTGCGGGATCAGCGTGATCCGATTCCGGCCGCCGACTCCGTACCGAAAGCGAGAGAGATCGGCGGGCCGGTTTCCGAATCCTGCTTGCTGTAGTCGAGGCCGAAGAACCCGGCGGCGGTGGCCGCCACGTCCGACTGGGAGACGTCAGGATACGATTCTACCTCGCCGCGTCCGGGCGTATCCGGACCGATCACCGCGATCCAGATATCCTCTGCCCCCGCGATACCCTCCCCGTGTGAAACCCAGTCCTCGGGTTTGATGCCACGGCCGTGATCGGTCGTGACGATCAGGGTCGTCCTGCTTCGATAATGATCCGATGATTGCAGGAATTTCCAAAGCTGCTTCATGTAACCGTCGAAAACATGTATGTAATCCAGGAGTCGGTCGTAACGGCGCTGGTGAGACCAGTCGTCAGTCTCCCCGAGGGCGAGATACATCAGCCGTGGACGATGTTTCTTGAGGTACTCGAGAGCGATTCCGAACGTCACGGCATCGCTCCGGCTCTCCGGCCACAGGGTCATGATCTGATCCTGCAGGTCGGCAAGTTCATCCATGCGGGGGGTGGAATACTCGGCCGGTACCCGCTCGTAGCCGCCGTTTGTGAAGAACGCATTCTCCACACTCGATGCCAGAAGGTTGTATCCCTCCCATCCACCGATGCTCGCTACCTCGGTCCAGCCCAGATCGAGTTCCTGCTGCACGAACTGGAGCACGGTGGGGTGTGTGTAACGAATGAGATCGTTGCTGACCACTTCCGGCCAGGGCCGGCCGGTGAGAATCTCCACGTAGCCCGGGGCCGAGAAGAGCTGGCTGTTCTTCACCAGCGCCCGGCTTCCTTTTGCCTTGTTGCCGAGGACGATGCCGTTCTTTACCAGCGTGTTCCAGAAGAACGGCATGAGGGCTCGGCGCCTCTCCTCGGGCGTGTCGCGCCAGAACAGCGACTTCACCCTCTCCAACTCCGACGAATAATGGATCCCAGATCCATCTTCGTCCGCGATGATCACGGGATCCATGCCCCCGAACATCTCCTGGATCCGCAACCCATCCACAGTAATTAAGATAACGTTTTGTGTACGAAGCGAGGTGGGGGAGCTGTTAGCCTGACCAGGGGCTCCACTGTCTGACGAACCGCACGCCAGGAACATGGGAGCGAGTAAAAGGAGGGCGAGAAAAGCGATAACACAGCGATTCCACGACGCAGCAGGCATGGTGGTGTAAGGTGGGATCCCCCTGTGTCGAGGGATGGCACTCATGCCTGTGCTCGCACCGTTGTGTGGCGGGAGGCCACCGCACGGGTGGCCTTCGCCTTGCGTGCTGGCGCCTTCTGCAACTTCTTGATGAACTCGCTCACGATGGCCAGTCCCTCGAGGGTGCGGTCGAGATCATACCCGTAGCCGATACGGATATAGCGTCCCAGGCCATGATGCGGGCCGACCGTGAGCAGCACCGAGCGCTCTAGGCGCAGCCGGTTGAACAGGCTCCTGGGTGAGATTGGCAGGCTGTAGCGCACGGTCGTAATGGCGCCCGCCACGGGGCGTATGAACGAGAAAATCTCACCGTGTCCGTGGATCCATTCCTCCAGCCTCGGGAGGTTCCGGTTCAGAATCGAGTGGGTGCGCGCCAGGAGCTGCTTTCGCCTACCGGGCTCCATGGCGATGGTGGCGAGCTTGTCGGAGAGCATGTTGGGCGTGAGGGTTGTGTAATCCTGGTACGACCAGATCTTTTGCACGGTCGCCGGGGGAGCGATGATCCAGCCGAGACGAAGGCCCGGCATTCCGAAAGCTTTCGAAAGGCCGGCCACGACCAGCGCCTTATCGTAGCGACCCCAGAACGTGGGTGAGAGGTTGCCGCTGAGCTCCGCGCCGCGGTATACCTCATCCGACAGGATCCAGGCGTTCACGCGGCGGGCGGCGCGCACGATGATGTCCATCTCCTCTTCGGTCAGCACGGCGCCGGTCGGGTTGTTCGGATTGGTCACAACGATGAGCTTGGTCTTCCGGGTCACGGCGCGCTCGAAGCTGGCGACGTCGAGAGCCCAACGAGCGTGTCCTCCCTCCCGGCGCTCCACGAGGCGGTAGGTGTCCGAGGCACTGCCGAAGTGTCGGCCCAGACCCCAGGTCTGCATGTAATTCGGAACCATGCAGGCCACCCGGTCGCCCTTCTCCAGAAGCGCCCACATGCTCACGAAGTTGGCTTCCGAGCTTCCGTTGGAGGCCAGGACGTTGTCAGCCCGAGCTCCCTCGTAAAAAGTGGCGACGTGCTCGCGCAACTGGGGCGAGCCGTTCGACGGTGCGTACTTGAGGCTTAGGTTCAGGATCTCATCGGGATCCGCGACGCCCTCGATGAGCTCATTAACGCTGATCGGCAGAACGCCACTCTCGGAAAGGTTGTAGTCGACGTCATTCTCGTACAGGCTCTGTTCCCGCTCCATCTGGAAGCGATCGATGTGCATGGCGACTCCCTCGTTTACCGGGTTGGGTTGGCTCTGTTATATGGGGTTAGTGTATCAGCGAAGGGCGGGGAAGGGAATGCGCCCGCTGCTTCAATCCCCACCGTGGACAGGGCGTCTGCGGCGCTTCTTCTCCGACAGGACCCTCTTCACCTTCAGCCGCCGCTCGCGGGCGGAGCGGCCCGGCCGTGTCGGCTTTCGGGGGCGGGGTGGTGTGGCCACCTCCGCCAGCATGGCCCGGAGCTTTTCGAGGCAGTCCTCGCGATTGGCGCCCTGCTCGCGGTGCCGCTGGCTCGAGATCACCAGATCGCCGGTTCGCGTGATGCGCCGGCCGAAGCGCCTGAGAAAGCGCCCCCGCACGTCCTCGGGGAGGCAGGGCGTGCTCTCCACCCTCCAGCGCAAGAGCACTTTGCTGTTGACCTTGTTGACGTTCTGCCCTCCCGGGCCGGAGCTCCGGGCGTGCTGGAACTTGAACTCGTGCATGGGGATGCGGATCCGGCGGTTGACGACGAGCATGGCAGCTCATTTTAACGCCTGAAGCCCCCCGAGCGCTTCTGGACATCTGCTTGACCGACTGCCATATTCCCCGGGGCGGACCACGATCCCCCGTGCAGAGGACCGGACCGCGGGCGGCTGGGCCAGAGGCAACAGGAACCTGACTTGAGAGAGATATGGAATCAATCGGCCGTGCTGGCCGAGCAGTACCTCGGCCTTTCGGCTCACGCGTTTGCGCACGTTATCTGGACGCTCGCTGTTTTTCTGATCTACCTGGTGGTGCGGCGAGCCCCGACCACCATTCTCGACCGCCGGGTCGAGGAAATTACCAAGCAGTACCTG
>CBEVTG010000219.1:0-4376 GCA_965552745.1 uncultured bacterium | reverse complement strand
ACGCTCCGCCTCGGCCAGGTTGTCAAGACGCTGGTAGGTGAGAGCCAGCTGGTAAGTGACAGCCCGCCGGGAGGCCAGCGGCGTCTCGGACGAGGCCAGAGCCAGGGAGCGGGACAGCGCCTCGAGTGCCTGCTCGTACTCCCCGCGCTGGTAGAGCATGTGCCCGATGTAATAAAGCGGCTCGCTCCACTTCGGGTCGGCGGCCGCAACTTTCCTGAACTCGACCAGCGCCTCGTCGAAGCGAATCTGTTCGCGGAGCACCTGTCCCAGATAAAATCGGGTCTCCAGACCATCTGGAGCCAGCTCCAGCCCCCGCCGCAGCGCCTCCTCAGCCTGCTTGTAGCGATGCCGGTTCTGGTAGGTCCTGCCCAGGTAAAGCTGGATACGAGCACTGCGCGGATCCAGACGGGCGGCCTCGAGGAACGCCTCCTCGGCAAGATCGAAGAGCTCCAGATCAAATGACCTCCGGCCGCGGTTGAACAGCTGCCGGAAGCGCTCCGCCTCCTCATGGCTGAGCCCGGAAGCCGGTTGGGGGGCTATGACCAGGGCCGCGAGGAGGAGCACTACGACAGGGCAGTACCTGAACGAGACTATGCGCATCGGATCTATTGATCTTAGCAGACCCTCCAGGACAGCTCCATGAGAGCGCCGTCTAGCATGGGGGGCCTTCAGATGGGCGTGGATGCTTCTTTTGACCCGGTCGACAATCCCTTATAATGATGCGCTGAAATGCTGACCGCGGCCCGGAGATTTTGAAACATGCAGCTTGGCAAAGATCTTGTGACACTTCGAGTTCGCCTGGCCAACGTGGCCGGAACGTTGGGCTCCCTGGCCACCGAGTTGAGCCAAGCGGGCTCCATCGTGCAATCGATCGACATTATTGAAGCCGCATCCGGGCACATCATCCGCGACGTAACCGTCAGCGTGGACGGAGATGAGCACCTGGAGCGCGTGCTGGAGAAGGCTCGAGGTCTCTCCCCGGCGGTCGAGATCCTGCAGGTCATCGATCGCATCCTCGCCCTGCACCAGGGGGGAAAGATCGAGATCGCGCTCAGGCAGTCGGTGCAGAACGCCCGAGACCTGGCCCGGGTCTACACACCGGGGGTCGCCAAGGTCTGCCGGATCATTCACCGTTTCCCTGAGAAGGCTCACGATTACACGATCATTCCCAACACCGTGGCCGTGATCACCGATGGTTCGGCCGTCCTCGGCCTCGGCAACATCGGCCCCCAGGCGGGCATGCCCGTCATGGAGGGCAAGGCGATGATCTTCAAGCGTTTTGCCAACATCGACGCTATTCCCATCCTGCTCGGCACTCAGGATACGCGCAAAATGATCGAGGCGATCGTGGCCATCGCGCCGACCTTCGGCGGCATCAACCTGGAAGACATCGCGGCGCCGCGCTGTTTCGAGATCGAACGCGAGCTTCGCGAGCGTCTGGAAATCCCGGTCTTTCATGACGATCAGCACGGAACCGCCGTGGTGACCCTGGCGGGTCTCATCAACGCCCTGCGCGTTGTGGGCAAGCAGTTCGAGAAAGCCTCCGTTGTCATCAGCGGCGCGGGCGCTGCGGGAAACAGCATTGCGCGCATTCTCCATCGCATGGGCGTGCCGGACATCGTGCTGTGCGACTCGAAAGGCGCCATCTCCGAATCCCGCACCGATCTGGGAGAGGACAAACGCGAACTGCTCTCGTTCACAAACAAGCGAAAGATTTCCGGCTCCCTCGGCGAAGTGCTCAAGGGCAGGGACGTGTTTATCGGCGTATCCGCCCCCGATCTGATCACACCGGAGATGCTGAAATCCATGGCGAGCGACCCCGTGGTGTTCGCCATGGCCAACCCGGACCCCGAGATCCTGCCCCACAAGGCGGCCGGAATCGCGCGCGTCATGGCGACTGGGCGATCGGATTTTCCCAACCAGGTCAACAACGCCCTGTGCTTCCCCGGGATCTTTCGCGGAGCCCTCGATGCACGGGCGAAACAGATCAATGACGAGATGAAAATCGCCGCTGCCGGGGCCATCGCCGATCTGATCCCCGATGATCAACGTCACGAGGAGTACATCATCCCGAGCGCCTTCCATCCTGACCTGAGCACGGCGGTGGCGCGGGCTGTGGCCGAGGCGGCCGTGCGCTCGGGTGTCGCGCCCTCTCCCGCGAACGCATGAACGTTTCGCGGCCTTTCAGACTGGTGCCCAGACCATGCCTTCGCTGAAAATCCTTTGCTGGGGTGACTCGGAAAAACTGTTTGCGGGACGGGATTCGTTCCTGTGCCGTGATGACTGCGAGGTCCTGCTCGCCTCCTCGATGCGTGAGGTCCTCAAGCTCGCCCAGCAAGCCCGCCCGAATGCGATCCTCATCGATCAGGATCTGGCCGGTCAGGAATGCGAGAGCCTGTGCCGCAGCCTGAAAAAGGGGCGCCGCACATCCGAGCTGCCGGTCATCGTGATGACCGCAGTGGAAACACCGGATCCTCCGCCCAAGCTGGAAGGGGTCGCAGAGTTCCTGCAGCGGCCCGACCAGAACGAGATCTCGCAGGCGCTGGCGCGCGCCATCGGCGTCGCCGCCCGCAAGTTCCCCCGCTTTCAGGTGGAAGCCCCCGCGCGGCTGCAGACTGATGAGGAAAAGGGCGAGATCGATTCCAGAGCCCTCGACATCAGCCTCGAAGGAGTGCAGCTGGAGGTCGATCAGCCTTTGCAGCTCGGCTGCCAGGTCTCCGTGTCGCTGAGCTTTCCCGTCGACAGGGAACCCCTGAACCTCCGGGCGAAAGTCGTGCGCATCCTTGCGGATCCCATATGGGGCAAGAATCGCCTGGGCCTTCAGTTCCTGGAGCCGGATGATGCCACCCTCACCCGCCTGCAGACACTCCTGGGGAGGTTGGCCGAGGCCCAGGAGAAGCTCGCTGCCCCGAAACCTGACGACCCCCAGAACCGCTACATCTTCTAGACTGTTTTTAAAGGGATACCCCGCAGCAGGCGGCGAGGCGTTCGATGACTTCCCCTACCTTGCTGTTCGGAGTGGAAGCTCCCGAGGTGAGGCCCACCGTGACCGGCCCCTCCGGCAGCCAGTCACGCGCCAGAGCGG
Organism: uncultured bacterium; assembly: GCA_965552745.1. Lineage (GTDB taxonomy): Bacteria > Acidobacteriota > Polarisedimenticolia > JAPUKU01 > JAPUKU01 > JAPUKU01. Next base: position 1,291 of record CBEVTG010000219.1, on the reverse strand, counting down.
GCTCACGGGAATCTACAGGCCTGTGGCGGAGCTCACGGGCGCTGAGGACGCTCGACGCGTCCTCTATGTGATACGAAGGGATCTTGCAGGCGGCAATCTCCGCAAGGTGGGAGGTGTTGCTGGAGTTGAATCCGCCCACGACGATCATCAGATCGAGCTTCTCCTCGAGCAGTTCGAGAACTGCATCCTGGCGCTCCTGGGTGGCGCTGCAAATGGTGTCGAACGCCCGGAACCGCCGGGCCGCCTCCTCCTCGCCCCAGCGCTCGATTAGCGCGTTGCGCAGCACCTCGCCAATCTCCAGAGATTCTGACGAAAGCATCGTAGTCTGATTGGCGAGCCCGATGCGTCCCAGGTGGTGGGTCGGGTCGAACCCAGGCGACGTGGCGTCCCGAAGGCGCTCCGCGAACTCCGCCGGATCGGCTGCTCCGGTGATCACCGCAGCGGCCTCGGTCGTCTCCTTCAGATCGCGTAGCACGAGATAGTGCCCCCCTCCATGTGCGAGAGCGCGGGATGCCGTGGCACGCGTCTCTTCGTGCCAGTACTTGCCGTGGATGACTGAGGTGAAGTCGTCACGGGCATAGCGTTCGACGTTCTTCCACACATTGAGAACCGATCCGCAGGTCGTGTCCACCAGAATGCACCCTCGCTTACGAAGCAGATCGAGATCGCGCATGGGTACACCGAAGGCGGGAATGATGACCACGTCTTCCGCCCCAACCCCGGCGTACGGCTCGGAAGCGGTGGCTGTGGAGGTGTGCGTGTCTCCACTCCCAGATAACCGGAGGCTGTTTCCGTTCAGCTGGATCAGGGGTTCGGGGGGATCGAGGAAGATGATCCCCATGTCGCGCAGGCGACCATTGACGTTCGGGTTATGGATGATCTCCCCGATCAGGAAAAGCCGCCGGTCAGGAAACTGCATGCGTGCCTCGTAGGCATATTCCACCGCACGATCCACGCCATAGCAGAAGCCAAACTGCCCCGCCATACGTATTGTGAGGCGTCCGCGGGACAACCGACAGCCGGAGGCACGGATCTCCTCGACCAGTTGGCTGTGGTAATCAATGCGGAGCGGCGCCTGAATGGCCTGCTTGAGGCCAAACCCGCGTTGATGGTATCGAGTCTCTTCCTGCGGCACAGCCCATTATTATAACTGACATCGGAGACCTTCGTCGCCGGGTCCCTCCCGGGTGGTAAAGAGGCAGGGTCGGCCCCGTGCCGAGAGACCGTGCCTGAGTGCGCCGGGGTACCCGCGCAGCGGGTGGTGCACGAGGGAGAGGTGAGCGCAGGCGGT
>CBEVTG010000218.1:0-4389 GCA_965552745.1 uncultured bacterium | reverse complement strand
CGCCTTGAGGTAACCGCACCCGCAGCCAGGCGGGGCGGGGTCCCGAAATCGGCAAACCGCCCGGGGGGGCGCGCCGTCTATTCACGCCAGTTCCTTGAAATCGAATTTCTCGAGACCTTGCCGCAAACGCTCGAGGAAACGCACGCCGAGCGCCCCATCTATCACCCGGTGGTCGTAAGACAGACTCAGGTACATCATCGAGCGCACTGCAACCGCATCCCCGTCCACAACAACGGGGCGCTTGCTCACTCCACCGAGCGCCAGGATCGCGACCTGTGGCTGATTCAGGATGGGCGTTCCAAAGAGGCCGCCGAAAACACCCGGATTGGTGATGGTAAAGGTGCCTTCCTGGACTTCGTCCGGCTTGAGCTTCTTGTTGCGCGTCCGCCGGACCAGATCGTCGATCTCACGAGCCAGATCCCAGAACCCCTTGCGATGTGCCTCCCGCACCACCGGCACGATCAATCCACCGCTGTCGAGGGCGACCGCGACGCCCAGATTGATGAAGCGCTTGATCAGAATCTTTTCTCCTTCGACCGAGGCGTTGATCCATGGAAACTCGGCGATCGCCCGGGTGACGGCGCGCGCCACAAACGGCATGTAAGTCAGCTTGACCTTCTCGCGCTTCTCCAGCCGGCCTCTCTCTAGCTGTCGGAAGCGAACTATCTCGGTCAGATCGCACTCCGTCACCGAAGTCACATGGGGGGAAGTCTGCACGCTTTTCACCATGTGCTGCGCGATCATCTTGCGCATGGCGTCCATGGGCACGACCTCGATCTCACCGGAAAGCGTCGGAGTTTCCGGCGGCGTCCCGGCCGCACCGCCACCTCGTGACGCCAGGTATTTCTCAACATCCTCACGCCGCAACCGTCCGTTCCGGCCGGTGCCCGGAATCGATTCCAGATCTCCCGCGCTGATGCCCGCCTCAGCCGCCACCTTCTGCACCAGGGGCGACAGGAAACGGGCCGTACCGGCCGCACCGCGTGTTGAACCGGCACTCCCGGCGATTGCCACGGCGGGAGCGGCGGCGGAGCCTGCTCCTCGGGCGCTTTGGCTTGCGGCTTCACGGTGGACGGCACCGCCGGCGAGGGTCTGACCTGCCACGGCCCCGGCCTTTCCCTCGATGACGGCCAGGATCTCACCCACAGGCACGGTCTTTCCCACCGTCACCCGAACTTCGCGCAGTACACCGCTGGCGGGTGAGGGGATCTCCGAGTCCACCTTGTCAGTGGAAATCTCCAGGAGAGGTTCGTCTCGTCGGACGCTCTCTCCCGTATTCTTGAGCCAGCGCGTCACCGTACCTTCCGCAACGCTCTCACCCATCTGAGGCATGACGACCGGAATTTCCACGGTGTACCTCAGTAGGCAGCCAGGTCTTGCATGGCGGCGAGGACTTTGTCGACGTTGGGCATGAAAAATTCCTCCAGCGGCGGCGAATACGGAACAGGTGTGTCGATGGAAGCCACACGGCGCACGGGGCCGTCCAGGTTCTCAAACGCCTCTTCGGCGATGATGGCCGCAAACTCGGCTCCCACACCGCCCGTCAGAGTGTCCTCGTGCACGATGAGGGCTTTGCCGGTTCGTTGAACCGACTCGAGAACAGCCGCCTTGTCATATGGAAGCAACGAACGTAAGTCGATGATCTCTGCCTCACATCCCTCGGCCTGCAATTTCTCGGCCGCCTCGAGACACACATGCACCATGGAGCCGTAGGTGATGACGCTCATATGCTTCCCCGGTCGCCGGCAGGCTGCAACACCGATCGGTACCACGTGATCGCCCTCGGGCACCTCATCCTTGATGCGCCGGTACAGAAACTTGTGCTCAAAATACATGACCGGATTGTTGTCACGGATCGCCGCTGTCAGGAGACCCTTGGCATCGGCCGCCGTGGCCGGTGTGACGATCTTGAGACCCGGCACATGAAAAAACCAGCTTTCTGGATTCTGAGAGTGGAACGGCCCTCCATGCACACCGCCCCCGGAAGGGCATCGGATGACCATCGGCACTCGCGCCCCCCATCGGTAGTGGATCTTTGCGGACATATTGACCACCTGGTTGAACGCGCAAGTGATGAAATCGGAGAACTGCATCTCTGCCACAGGTCGCATTCCCATGAGAGCGGCGCCAGTCGCTACCCCGACGATCGCCGACTCGCTGAGAGGTGTGTCGAGGACGCGAAGCGGGCCAAACTCCTCGAGAAGCCCCTTGGTGGCCTTAAACGCTCCCCCGTAAACCCCAATGTCCTCGCCCAGGCAAAATACCCGCTCATCGCGCCGCATCTCCTCGTGCAGGGCGCTGCGGATCCCTTCCAGATAGGTCATCAAAGCCATGGTTCTTACTCTCCAATCTGCTCAGTCGGCGTATACGCCCTCGAGCGCTTCGGGACCCTCGGGGAGAGGGCTGCGCTCCGCGAAGTCGGCGGCTTCATCGATCTCCGCCAACACCTCGCGCTCGATCTCCTTGCGTATCGTCTCCGGCAGCAGGTTGTGGTCGCGAAGGTATTTCTCGAATCTCATGATGGGATCTCTCTGACGCCACTCCTCGAGTAGCTCCTTGGGCACGTAGGAATGATCGTCGTGCTCGGAATGCCCCCTCATGCGCAGAGTCTTTGCCTCGATGAGAGTGGGCCCGCCACCGTCTCTGGCCCGCTCCACGGCACGCTTGCAGACTCGATAGACTGCGAGCACATCGTTGCCGTCCACCATTTCTCCGTGCACTCCGTACCCGACTGCGCGATCCACGAGATCCTTACATGCGTACTGGAGGCGAGTGGGCGTGGAGTATGCGAACTGATTATTCTCGATGATGAGAACGAACGGCACCTTGTATACCGCAGCAAAGTTCAGCCCCTCGTGAAACTCGCCGATGCTCGAGCCTCCATCACCGATGTAGTTCATGGCCACCTGCTTGCGACCCTTCATCATTCCAGCCAGCGAAGCGCCGACGGCCACCGGAATCAGAGCTCCCAGGTGGCTGATCATTCCCAGAATGTTGAGCTCGATGTACCCCTGGTGCATGTTGCCGTCCTTGCCTCTCGTCGGTCCATTCCGGCGCCCCAGGTACTGGCACATCATGTCCCGCGGCTTTTCGCCACGCACGAAAAGCGCTCCGAGATCCCTGTGCATGGGGGCCAGGATGTCATCCTTACCCAGGGCAGAGGCACTGCCAACCGAGACCGCCTCGTTGCCCGTACCCGTATACACACCCCCCACAATCTTGCCCTGGCGGTAGAGGCTCACCAGTCGCATTTCGAATTCCCGCGTCATGCGCATGGCCCGGTACATGGCCAGAAGGTCGTTCTTGGCCAGTGCACGCACTTCATCGGCGTGCACGCTGGCGTTCAACTCCTCGACCGGGACCTTGCTCATCGATATCTCCTCACCAAAGAGGGTTATTCACAACAATACAGGTTCATAAACGGGCGCAACCTGGATGGGACCCGCCTCGAGCCCCCTGGCGACCGCTCTCTCATGTTCTTCCACCAGGACGCGGGTGTCGTTCACCAGGTGATCCAGGCGCACTCCCGCGCCGCTGGGTTGATAGGGTTCGAGAAGATCACGAGCGGTGTCAAAAACCTTGCGCGCTCCGCGCAGATTGCCATCGCCGAGATGATGAAGGCTGACAGCAATCTGAATCAGACCTTTATACAGATTGCGTTCGCTACCGGTTGCGGCCATCCAGAGCTCCTCGAGAACTTCATGGCTCTCAAAAAACTCCTGTTTCTCGAAGAGCTGCCAGAATTTTCTCACCTGGGGCTCGACGCCGCTCTCCGGCACGCGGCCCTTATTGTAATCCATAACTCCGGACAGGCAAGGAGCTCTCCACGGCTTCGAAGAGGAGACCCAATTCCCCGGCCAGCGCGTCGACCAGCGCCTGTTCCAGCAACCGGAGGTCCTGAAGATTGATCCCCTGGAGCTCCAGTGATGTCATCCGCACATCGGTCAGTCCGCAGGGTACAATGAAGTCGAACAACTCGAGCCCACCACGGACATTCAGGGCAAAGCCGTGCAGGGTCACGCCCCCCTGGAACCTCAGGCCGATCGAAGCAACCTTTTCGTCGCCGATCCACACGCCGGTCAATCCGCTTCGGCACCTGGCTCCGACGCCCAGAACCTGCAGTGCGCTGATGATCGCCCGTTCGAGGCTGCGCAACAGTCCGTGGAGATCGGGGCGAGGTCCGAGTTTCAAGATTGGATACCCAATCACCTGACCCGGGTGGTGGACCGTCGCTCCACCCCCCCTGTCCGAATCAACAACCTGTATGCCTGAAGATCGGAGTCGAGCCCGATCCACCCGCAACTGCTCCTCCCCGGCACGCCGGCCGAGCGTTACCACGGGCGGATGCGAACAGAGGATCACAGCCTCAGACTTTCCGGACTGAACCTC
>CBEVTG010000217.1:0-4412 GCA_965552745.1 uncultured bacterium | reverse complement strand
CATTGGCGCATCCGATGTCGGCGTGCAGTCGACGGCTTCGCCGCTCTTTGCGTCAACGGCCTGGATCGCTCCTCGTTCGGCGGGAGAAGGCACCAGATTCAGGATGGCGTCGAGCAACAGCGTACAGCCGATGTTCTTCAGCGCCGAGCAAGCGTAGATGGGAAACAGATTTCGTCCGGCGATGCCCCGATGCAGAGTTGACACCAGCTCTTCCTGCGAAATTTCCCCCTCCTCGAGGAATTTCTCCAGAAGTTGATCGTCGATCTCGGCTACCGCTTCGATGAGGCGCTCCCTGGCAGCCTTGGTCTCGTCGCTGAACTCGGCAGGGATCTCGATGGCCGTGGGCTTGCCGCTCTCGTCGGAGGGGAACTCGTATGCCTTGAGCTCGATGAGATCAATAACCCCACGGTAGGAGCTCTCCTGTCCCATGGGAATCTGCACCGGCACCGCGCTTTTGGAAAGCCTGTTGCGGATGCTCTCCACGCAACGCTCGAAGCTTGCGTTGTCACGGTCCATCTTATTGACGACGATCAACCGTGCCACGGAAAACTCATCCGCGAACCTCCAGGCGCGTTCGGTCTGCACTTCGACGCCGGCAGTGGCGCTCACGAGGACAAACGCTCCCTCGGCCACGCGCAGGGCCGGACGGGAGTCAGCGATGAAGTTACCGTAGCCGGGGGTGTCGAGGAGGTTGACCTTGGCGTTCTTCCATTCGAGCTGGGCGAGGGCGGTGTTGATGCTGATCTGACGTTCGATCTCCTCAGCGTCGAAGTCGGTGGGCGCGTTGCCCTGGTCCACCTTGCCGAGGCGGTTGACGGCGCCGGCTCCAAAAAGGAGGGCCGCGGTCAGAGAGGTCTTACCGGTGCCACCGTGGCCGATCAGAGCCACGTTGCGAAGACTTGCCGCGTCGTGAGCTTTCATGCCCGTCCCCCTTGGGTTGAAAACGGTTCAGGATCGGTGCAATCAAGAATGCACTGTGGCGACTATTAGAAATGATCTTAGCATGCGCGGGTGAGCGGGAACAATACTTGACCTGGAGACGGCGCGCGGCGTCAGCGAAGGGATCGGGCGGGCGATCGAATTCGGAAGATGGAGATGGGGCTAGGGCTTTGGGGGGGAGGCCAGAGGGCGCACGCGCTCCTCTTCATAGATCTGCTTGGCGAGCGATTTCACCAGCTGGCAGTTGGGATCTTTCACCAGACAGCGGGCCACCGTGTCACCCCGGCAGCCGCAGGTGCAAATCTCGCGGTTGGCACGCTCGATCACCCGTTTGCGCCGCTCGGGTGAGAGCTTCTCGAGATCGAGACCCGGAAGGTCGTCGTAGTGGTAGTTGAGGCTGACGGTGATGGGCCCCACCTGATCGGCCAGCGATGAGTTGCCGCCCATCTCCTTTGGATCCACCACAAACGAAGTCTGGCCCAGGAGTGGATGGATGGGCACCGCCGTCTTCGTGGCCGGAGCGGTCTGGGTCTGGCTCGAGGGCTCTGCCTTGGCGTCGGTCTTGGACTTCGAATCGTCCTCGGCAGGGAGGGCGATGGTGACCGAGAGTCCCAGAAGCAGAGCCATTGCGAAACGCAGCATAATCAATAAGTCTACGGGGCACCGGTGGGTACGTCAAGCGGCGTGGCCAGTTTTGACGCCCGGGAAAGCAGGGTGTGCTATCCTCGTTCAAAAAGGCACGCCAGCGTGCCCGTCTGGGGGGATGCGGGCCGTGCTCTCCACGTTAATGACCCCGACTCAAGATGATCTCCAGGGCCGCTCTGTGTACCTGGGCGCGCATATGTCGATTGCCGGGGGCTTCGACCAGGCGGTGGAGCGTGCCCGCAGCGTGGGGGCAAATGCCCTGCAGGTGTTCGTCAAGAGCAGTAACCAGTGGCGGGCGCGCCCTCTGGCCCCCGACGAAGGCCCGCGCTTCACCGCCGCCTGCCGCGAGGCAGGGGTGGAGCGGGTCATCGCTCACGATTCCTACCTGATCAACCTGGCCTCCGGGAACCCCGACCTGTGGGAACGGTCTCTGGAGGCGTTCGTGGTGGAGATGCAGCGCTGTGACCTCCTCGGCATTCCCGGTCTTGTCATGCACCCTGGCGCCCACGGTGGAGATGGCGAGGAGGCGGGACTGGCGCGCCTTATCCGCGCCTTCAACCGCCTCGAGGAGAAGCTTCCGGAGGCACGGGTCAAGGTTCTCATTGAAACTACAGCCGGCCAGGGAACCAGCCTCGGGTATCGCTTTGAGCACCTGAGGACGATCCTCAAAGGGGTTTCACCCCGCGAGCGCTTTGGTGTCTGTCTCGACACCTGCCACGTGTTCGCGGCGGGGTACGACCTGCGTGCACCGTCGGCGTACGAGCGTACGCTCGAGGAGTTCGAGAAGGTTGTGGGGATCAGCCGTCTGGAAGCTATCCATCTCAACGACTCGAAAAAGGAGCTCGGTAGTCGGGTGGATCGCCACGCCCACATCGGACAGGGACATCTCGGGTTGCAGGCATTCGAGAACCTGCTCAACGATGCAAGGCTGCTCGGGCGGCCCATGGTTCTGGAAACACCCAAGCAGGACGATCTGCACGAAGACACGGAGAATCTGGGACGTCTCCGTGCTCTCATGAAACCCGCCCGCGGGCGGCGGAGCGCGCGCAGGGAACCTCCCCTCCCGGGCGCGTAACCAGAGCCTATGAACTCACACCCCTCCCAAGGCGCCGACAGGCTCGTCATCAACGAAATCTTTCACAGTATCCAGGGCGAATCATCCTGGACCGGGTGGCCGTGCGTCTTTGTGCGGCTTACCGCGTGCGATATGCGCTGTGCGTGGTGCGATACGGAATACGCTTTCCACGAAGGTAAGGAGCGCCTGGTGGAAGACGTCGTGAATGAAGTCCTTGCGATCGACTGCCAGCTCGTGGAGCTCACCGGAGGAGAGCCTCTCCTGCAGCCGGGAGTCTATCCGCTGATGCGGCGCCTGATCGAAGCGAAACGCAACGTCCTGCTGGAGACAGGAGGCGGTGTGGCAACGGATCGCGTTCCCGAGGAAGTGCGGGTGATCCTTGACGTCAAGTGTCCGGGCAGCGGCATGGCCGATCGGAACGTGTGGGAGAACCTGACGCGCCTGCGGCCGGGCGACGAGGTCAAGTTTGTTCTGTGTGATCGGCAGGACTATGAGTGGGCCAGGGAGATGGTGGACCGCCATCGGCTAGCTCAGCGCTCGACCGTGCACTTCTCCTGTGTCTGGGACCGGCTGGAGCCGAAGTTGCTTGCTGGCTGGATCCTGGAAGACCGTCTGCCGTTACGCATGAACCTGCAGGTTCACAAATGCATCTGGGGGCCCGAGGTGCGCGGTGTCTGATCCGCGCATGCGGTTCGTGGTGCTCCTGAGTGGCGGAATGGACAGCTGCGTGGCGGCCGCAATGGCCAGGCGGAAAGGATCCATCGCCTGCCTGCACTGTTCCTACGGCCAGCGCAGCGCCGGTCGTGAGCGAAGGGCGTTCGAGGCCGTGGCGGAAACTCTCGGCGCCAGCGAACGGCGGATCGTGGACATGACGCACCTGGGATCCATGGGTGGATCGGCTCTCACCGATCGGACGATCGCCGTGCCGGCGGCCGATGCCTCTCGCCGGGAGATCCCTGCGACTTACGTGCCGTTCCGGAATGCACAATTTCTCGCCGCCGCGATCGCCTGGGCGGAGGTTCTCGGCGCCACACGGGTTGTTTATGGGGCGGTTGAAGAGGATAGCAGTGGTTATCCCGATTGCAGGGAGAGCTTCGTCCGGGCCTTCAACCACCTGATCGAAGTGGGTACGCGCGCCGGTTCCGTACTGAAGGTTGATGCGCCCCTTCTGCATCGCAGCAAGGCGGAGATCGTCCGGCTCGGCGCTGAAATGGGAGCTCCTTTTCACCTGACCTGGTCCTGTTACAAGGATGAGGAGGTGGCGTGCGGAAAATGTGACTCCTGTGCTTTGCGCCGGAGAGGATTCCGGGAAGCCGGCATCGCAGATCCTCTCCCGTACCGCGACTCATGAAACCTGCCTGCGTTGATTCTTTCCGTGAGGCTCCGGGCCTCGACTACGAGCTTCCCGCGGCGCGCATCGCACTATGGCCGGCCCCGGAACGGGACGGTTCGCGGCTGCTGGAGGTGGAGCGCCACGGAAAGCGCCTGGGACACTACCGGTTCCGCGATCTGCCCCGGCTCGTGAGAAAAGGCGACCTCCTGGTGCTCAACGACAGCCGCGTCTTCCCCGCGCGCCTGCGTGGCACGCGTCCCGGGGGACGCCCGGTGGAGGTGCTGCTCACTGAGCTTCTTCCCTCGACCGACCCGTCAAGCGGAGGCGAATGCTGGGCTGTGCTGGCACGTGGTTCGGGACGGCTGAGGGAAGGAGAGGCGTGGAGTTTCGCCGGCGGGCTGACGGCGGCGACAATGGGGG
>CBEVTG010000216.1:0-4424 GCA_965552745.1 uncultured bacterium | reverse complement strand
CCGAAGGCACGCCGCTCGATGCCACCGATCGCTTCATGCAGGAAATGGAACGTAGCCTGGGCTCGGATCCGCATGTCGCCTCCCGTTCCACGGTGATCGGCGGCGCCGGCATGTCGCTGACCCGAACCGGGCTGGAGGGTGAGAACGTCGCCAGGTTGCTGGTGCGCATGCAACCCGGTGCCAGCCGCAGCGACGAGCAGCAGGTGGCTGAGGCGTTGCGCCGTCATCTGGAGTCCTCGCGGGCGGTGCGTGTCAAGCTCGAGCGCCCCACGGTATTCACCATCCGCACCCCGATCGAGGTCGAGGTGTACGGCGATGATCTCGACGAGTTGCGCGTCGCCTCCGGCGTGCTGAAACAGGATCTGGAAACGGTGAGAGGGCTCATCGACGTGAAATCCACATCCGACGGGGGCAGCCCCGAGCTCCAGGTGCGCTTCGACCGGGAACAGCTGGCGCTACTGGGGCTCGATCTGTTCGAGGTCGCGGGCACGCTGCGCCAGAAGGTCCAGGGTGAGGTGGCCACCCGTCTTACCGAAGGCGACAGGGAGATCGGCATTCGTGTGCGGTCGCTGGAGGTGGGGGAGGCGTCAGTTGAGGATGTCGGTAATCTGATCATCGGCGACCGCAATGGTGTACCGATCCGGTTGAAGACCGTGGCGGAGATAGAGCTTCGCGATGGGCCTGCCGAGATCCGCCGCATCGGCCAGAAACGGGCCTCGGTTCTGACGGCCAGCCTGCTCGGCCGCGATATGGGCTCGGCGGCGGCCGAAGTCAGGCAGCGTATTCGCGACACGCCCCTGCCGGCCGGCATCGTGGCCGGACTCAGCGGCCAGGAGGAGGAACGTCAACGTTCTTTGAACTCGTTGCTCCTGGCGCTCTGTCTGGCGCTCTTCCTGGTCTACCTGGTTATGGCTTCCCAGTTCGAGTCGCTCCTGCACCCGTTTGTGGTCATGTTCACCGTGCCTCTCGGAGGCGTGGGGGCGGTGGCCGCTCTGGCGCTCACGGGATCGAGCCTCAGCGTCGTGACCATCATCGGAGCGGTGATGCTCGCGGGCATCGTCGTCAACAACGCCATCCTGTTGATCGACACCGTCAACCAGCGCCGCCGGGCGGGCGCCGACCGGGAGGACGCGCTCGTGCAGGCGGGCCTGTCGCGCCTGCGCCCCATCCTGATGACATCATCCACCACCATCCTCGGCCTGCTTCCGATGGCGATTGGCCTGGGAGAGGGAGCCGAGCTGCGCGCCCCGCTGGCAATCACGGTCATCGGGGGGTTGAGCGTGGCCAGCGTGCTGACGCTCGTGGTCATTCCGGTCGTCTATTCGCTCTTCGACCGCAAGCAGTACAGTGCCGCAACACTCGAAGCCCCGGCCCACGAGGCCGCTCCGGTTGTCCCGGCCGCGCAGGCGGTGGCGGCGGTCGCTTCCGCGCGCTTCAATGATCCGGGAGTCCCGGAATGAACCTGCCGAAGCTGGCTGTCGGCCGGCCGATCACAACCTTCATGGCGCTGCTGAGCGTGCTGGTCATTGGCGGTATCGCTATGGTGCGCTTGCCGCTGGATTTCCTGCCCAAGCTGGACCTGCCGTTCATCGCCATCATCGTTCCTTACCCGAACTCGAGCCCGATTCAGATCGAGAAGGAGATCACAAAGCCGGTCGAGGAGATCCTGTCAACGCTCTCCGGAGTCAAGAAGCTGCGTTCCATTTCCGGCGTGGACGAGGCCGAGTTCGAACTGCAGTTCCAGTGGGGCGAGGACCTCGACATCGTGCGCATGCAGGTCAGCGAGAAGATGGAGCAGGCCAAGGGCTGGCTGCCCGAGGGGATCGGTGAGGTCCTCATCTACTCGTTCAATACCTCCGACATTCCGGTTGTGCAGGGTCGCATCTCCGCGCAGGGCGTGGATCTCTCCCGCAATTACGAGCTTCTCGAAACCCGCGTCGTCAACCGCATCCGGCGTGTGCCGGGTGTGGCGCGCGTTGATCTCCTTGGAGTGGCTCCGCGCGAGGTGCGGATCGATCTGATCCTCGACCGCATCAAGGAGCACAACGTGGATGCTGGGGCTTTGATCGAGCGGCTGAGCGGGGCCTCTTCCAACCTGGTTCTCGGGCAGGTGCGTCACGGCGGGCTGCGCTTCAGCGCGCGGGCGGTGGGTGCCTTCGATTCGATCCAGGCCATCCAGGACATGCCAGTGAACGAACGCGGGCTCAAGCTTTCGGAAATTGCCGAAATTTCATACGAAGAACCACCTATCCGCTATGGCCGCCACCTCAATCGTAGCTACGCCGTCGGCCTGGACGTCTACAAGGAATCAACCGCCAATACCGTCGAGGTCGTGCAGAAGGTCCTACGCGTCATCCACGGAGACATTGATGCGGATCCGCTCCTGCAGGGTGTCAACCTGCTCGTTTTTCAGGATCAGGCTAAGGAGATCACCAGGGGCATCGACGGCCTGCTGCGGTCCGGGATCATCGGAGGGTTCCTGGCGATCCTGGTCCTGTATTTCTTCCTGCGCCGGTTCGACGCCACGTTGATCGTCTCATTGTCCATACCGTTTTCGATCATCGCTGCTTGTGGCGTGCTGTTCTTCATGGGTAAGACGCTCAACATTCTGTCGATGATGGGGTTGATGCTCGGAATCGGCATGCTGGTGGATAACGCCGTGGTGGTTCTGGAATCGATCGAGCGGCGGTACCGGGACAATGTCTCTGCCCGTCGCGCGGCGCTGGAGGGATCGAATGGAGTGCTGCTGGCCGTGATCTCGGCGACCCTCACGAGCATCATCGTGTTCCTGCCGCTCATCGTCGGGGGACGCTCGGAGCTGACCACCTGGCTCCAGGAAGTTGGCATTTCGATCTCGATCGCCCTGCTGTGTTCGCTTTTTGCTTCTCTGAGTCTGATTCCCCTGATGTCGACCTATCTTCTCCGGCGGCGGGCCGTCCCCACGCCCTCCTCCCTGGCCTGGATCGAGCACCGTTACATCGCCGCCCTGCGCTGGACCCTGCGGCACAAGGTCTGGACGTTCGTCCTTCTGATCCTGGGCCTCGGAGTGGGGATCGTTCCGTTTGTCGCAGACCTCGTTGACACCAGTATGTTTTCGGCGGCGATCAACAGGAGATTGTTCCTGAACTACGAATTCAGCGATTTCGTGTACAAGTCGGAAGCGGAGCGTGCCGTCAACCAGGTGGAAGAGTACCTGTTCGCAAACGAGGAAGAGTTCCAGTTTCGCTCCATCTACAGCTATTTTGGAGAGAATGATGCTGGAACGGTGATCAACCTGGCGCGCGAGGACCTCGGGGACGAGGCGGTCCGCGAATTGCGCCAGAAGATCCGCGCCAATCTGCCTGACGTAGCGGGAGCCCGCATCTATTTCCACGAAGACGCGGAGATGGGTGGAGACAGCACCTACTTCGCTCTTAAATTTTACGGTGCCGACAGTGAGACCTTACAGGGTGTTGCCCGGACCGCGGAAGCTTTGCTCGAGAGTACGCCTGGAATCGAGGACATTTCCTCCTCGTTCACGAAGGGGCGCAAGGAGATCCAGGTACGGATCGATCGGACTAAGGCGCGCCTCTACGGGCTCACCGCGCAGGACGTGTCGGATATCTTTTCCTTTACGCTCGGGGGACTCCGACTGAGACGCTTCAACACCGGGGAGCGCGAAGTGGAGACCTGGGTGGCGTTGAGGCTGGAGGATCGCCAGAGTCTGGATGATCTCCAGCAGCTCGCCATCCGCACCGGGGACGGCCGTTCCCTGCGTCTCGGAGACATTGCGGCGTTCGAGATCGTTCGCAGCCCGCGGGAAATCGTGCGTGAAAACCGGAAGATTCGCGTCGCCCTCAACGCCACGTATGAAGGAGAGAAGTGGGGAGAGGTGCGCGAAGAGATCGAGAAGAAGGTCGATGCCATGCATCTGCCACCGGGAACCATCTGGTCGTGGGACGATCGAATCCTCGAGCAGGACACCCAGGACCGTGAGATGGGTATCAACTTCCTGCTGGCCATCCTGCTGGTCTATATCGTCATGGCTTCCCTGTTCGAGTCGGTGACCCAGCCTCTGGCCATCCTGTTCTCGATTCCATTTGCTGTACCGGGGGCCGCGTGGCTGCTCGTGGCGACCGGCTCACCCTTTAACATGATGAGTCAGATTGGCCTCCTCATCCTGATGGGGATCGTCGTCAACAACGGGATCGTGCTCCTCGATCATCTCAACCAGCTCCGGCGTTCGGGAATGCCGCGCGACGAAGCGATCCTGCAGGCCGGCCGCGATCGACTGCGGCCCATCCTCATGACCGCCATCACGACCGTCGTGGGTCTCATCCCCCTGGCGGTCGGCAGCACCGGCGTGGGTGGTGTCTACTATTACCCCCTGGCGCGCACGGTCGTCGGAGGCCTGCTGTCCTCGACCGTGCTCACCCTGGTTGTGC
>CBEVTG010000215.1:0-4433 GCA_965552745.1 uncultured bacterium | reverse complement strand
AGTGCATACGCTGAGGAGCCGAGCGCAGAGTGAAACACGAGAGTCCAGACGAGCTCTGCCATAAGGGCTGCGGAGCCTGCCACTGCGTAAGCCAGGAGGATCTTTGGATGCACGGACAAAGCGCTTCCTCCGGAGGAAGGCACTGCCGTCTGCGGAGAGGCCTCCTTCTGTCTCCATGAAAGCAAGAGCAGCGCCAGCGCGACCAACATCTGCATGGCCGCCGCAGTCACAAGAGTCATGCCAATGCCGAGGGAAGGCAGAAGGAAGAAACCTGATGCCAGGGCCCCGAGTCCACCGCCCAGCGTGTTCGCTCCGTAAAGAATTGCAGTGGCGCTGCCAAGAGATGAGGGTCGACCCACGGCAGCCTTTACCACCACAGGAAGTGATCCGCCCATACAGATCGCAGGCAGGAACACGAGCAGGCCGGAAAGCACCTTGACTGCGACTCCTTCGGATCCACCGAGGAAAGACGAACCGCCAAGCCGATCGAACAGCCGGATTGCAGCCGGGAAGAGAGAAGGAGAGGCGAGAACGAACAGTGCGGTGAGTCCCTCTAACGCCGCCGCTAGGCGGAGCGGAACCCGGCTGCGATCCGCCCACCTCGCGAAGAGCGCTCCACCGAGCCCGAGTCCACCCAGGAAGCCCGCCAGAGTGGCGGCAAGCGTGCCCGGATCGGCTCCCGCGTGCAATCCCAGAACCTTGAACCAGACAACTTCGCAGGTGACGGAGGCGGCACCGGAGACGACGAGGAAGATGGCGAGGAGCGATCGCGGGGAAGCGGCGGGTAGCACCGCCGGAGCGACGGAGGAGGGGGAATTCACAGTTCGGGTGGCGGCCAGCCAGGCCAGTGTCTATCCTACCGGAAGGAGCTGAAGGGATCCTCGTGCTCTTGTTTGCCGCTGAGATTCAGGCGCTGACGCTGGCCTGCCGCGAGGTTTAGTGGGAGTAACCACGAAGGGCCGGAGTTCGGAGCGTCTGAAATCAGGAGCAACTGGTATGCACCCGGCTGGACTCCCTCGATCAGGAAGAAGCCATTGGCATCGGCCGTCGCCTTCTCGACCTGGAAGCTTTCGTACAGCTTGAGCAGCTCCTGAGTGCTGCTCTCGTTCAGGGTCTGGATCTGTTGCTGCATATCTCGTTTTTCATTGCGCAGGTGAGTCTGGTTTTTTTTTGCTTCGAGTAGGTTGTCGCTACTGAATAGGGCGCGGTCCAGCTTCTCGTCAAGTTTCTCGATCTGAAGATTCATTGCCTTACGGCTCGCCTCGTGACGTTCTCGGACGGCAGCAACGGATCTGTCGAGGGCGTTGTCGACGGATACCAACCACGCGATGGAGCCCGATGCTGGCTTGCCCGCGCTATCGATCACCGACCCTGAGACCGCAGCTTTACCTGTGGGTGCCTTGAGATTGGTGACATCGCCCTCAGGAATCCAGCCTTCCACCCGGATTCGGATCCAGCCCGGCACGTGTTCCTCTATTTGGACAGGCGCATGGGCGGCGATACAACCCAGGGCTTCTCCATCGGGTGCCGCGAGGATGCGGCGATCACATTCGGCGGGCGGGGGGGCGTTTGCAGGATCGGGGCCGGCAAAGGTGGGGCACAGCAGGCCGGAGATCAGGCACAGCGCTGCCCACAGGCAGCGAGGCAACGTCAATCAAGGGCCTCGAATTCGGAGGTGAAGCGCTCAAAAATATCCTGAGCCGCCTTGTAGGTCTCGGGCGTGGCTGTGAAACTCAAATAGTATCCGTAGTTGCCCTTCACCAGGAAGGCGTCCTGGCCCTCGAAGTGGCGATCCTCAGATTTAAACTCGAAATGGTCTCGCAGGAACGCTGCTTCATCGGATATGCGCTCGCGCTTGAGTACCTCGAGCGCGTCGTTTCGCAAGTCTGCTTCCTGCAGCTGCGTCACCCAGTACTTTCCGAATTCATCCGTCGTCTGCGGTTCCTGCATGCGCTCCGCACGGAAGCCGATGGCCATCGTGACCGTCTCACCGTCCGGAGCCGGAAGCGGGAGAGGGTACAGACTCATTCCTGCAAAGTTCTGTTCCGGATCGTGGCGAATCTCGTTATCCATCTTCCAGTTCACCGGATACTGGATGCGAAAGTGATATTTCTCATTTTCATAAAATATACGCCCGTCTTCCACGTGGCGAACTACGAACAAAAGATTGGACAGCTTCTCCGCGTTATCTCGGAATGAGTAAACCTCGCTGTACGCCTCACGCACCAGCTCTTGAGCGGCGGCGACGAATTCATCCTTTACGGGCAGGGCCAGAATCTCGCGATAAAGCTCCAGCGCCGGAGCTGTGTAACCCCGGTTCATCATATCGACGGCGTAGTTGTAGTAGTAGATGACGTTTTCAGCGGAGGCCGGCTGTCGGTTCGGATTTGGCGTGCCATTGGTAAACACGTTTCCTGCCGGATCGATCTTGTAGCGGTTCCCCTGTGAGTCGAGCACATCCTCGTACCGAGAAAAATCGGTAGACGGATCCTTACGCTCCAGGCGAGGCTCAGGACCGGTGATCCGGGAGTCGGTGGATACGGCACCGGCCGCAGGGGCGGCCAGGGCAAGCACCAGGATAGGGGGCAGAAAGCGATGCACGGGACTCGACCATTCAGTATAGGGTAATTTCGTGCGGTGTACAAGATGCAGTGCTGCTTGACTTTCCGGCTCTACGGTCAGAAGTTTGACGCGGCCGGCCGTGGAGCGAAATCGGGGCTCCAGCGGGACACCCATGAAGACACTCGATAATGGGCAAGGGAAGAAACTCCTCCTGAGAGGACACGAGGTCGTGGTACACACGGCGCCCTCCTCCGACGGTGGCTTCTACGCCTTCGCCGTCCTCCCCGATCAAAGTGGTGGAGCAGGAGAGAGCAAGTCGGTTGAGGTACGTGCTGATAGCGAGCTCAACGCTGAGGTGGAGTGCGCCCGTCAGGCTCTGCAGCTGCTCCAGCAGGCGCCGCATGAGGCGGCGACTTCCGAGCCCTTCAGGGCAAGTCGGTGCACGGTGGACATTCAGGGTCGCAAGGTCGATATTTTCTGCGATCTCATCGGCGACGACCGCTACCAGGCCTTCCCGTTTCTCTATCGCCCGGACGGCAAGCGGGTCATCATGATCCGGTTTCATCTCGACGAGGCGATCGTGGCCGGCACTGTGCGGGAAGCGCGTGAGAAATGCGTCGCGAGACTCGACGAGTATTTCAGGGGGGAATCGAAAGGCAAGCTGACCGCCTCGCCGAAGTGAGAAACCTGCCGCTCCTGCTCAGAATGTTATAATTCGCTGTCCCCGTTGTTGATTCACACACGATACTGCCGTGAAGGCCACTGCACGTCCACCGTTAACCAGGGCGCTCGATGAGCGCGTACTCGTGGCCGATGGTGCTATGGGCACGATGCTCTATGCACGTGGAGTATTCATCAATCGATGCTTTGATGAAATCAAACTGTCCTCGCCGCGGATGGAACGCAGCATCCATGATGAGTATGTCCGCGCCGGCGCCGACATCATAGAGACGAATACTTTTGGCGCCAATCGAATGCGCCTGGCTGCGCACGGCCTGGGCGAGCGCATGGCCGAGATCAATCGGGAGGGTGCCCGTCTGGCGCGAGCCAGCGCGCCCGAAACGGTCTACGTCGGCGGCTCAATGGGTCCCCTGGGCATCCGTATCGAACCATGGGGACCGACTTCTCTCGCCGAGGCGCGCGCGGCGTTCGCTGAGCAGGCCAGTTCACTGGCAGAGGGTGGGGTGGATCTGTTTCTCTTCGAAACATTTTCCAATCTGAGCGAGCTGGAGCAGGCCGTGGCCGGCATCCGGGATGTCTCTGGCCTTCCGATTGTGGCCCAGCTCACCGTAGCTGAGGACGGCGTGAGCCTGGAGGGGACGCACCCTGAAGATTATGTGCCTCGAATCGAGGCCCTGGGAGTCGAGGTACTGGGCCTGAACTGTGGACTGGGGCCGCAACCGATGCTTGAGGCGATTGAGCGGGTGGCAGCGGTTGCGGGCAACGTAAAGCTCTCGGCCATGCCGAACGCCGGCCTGCCACGCAATGTGGAGGGACGTAACATCTACCTGTGCTCACCCGAGTATATGGCTTCGTATGCCCGGAGGTTTTTCCGGACGGGGGTCAGACTGGTGGGCGGGTGCTGTGGAACCACCCCCGAACACATTCGCGCCATCAAGGAAGCTGTAAGTTCGTCGACATCCGAAGCCAGAGCTGTCTCTCACGTCGCAAAACGGCAGACAGAACGGGTCGCACCCGCCATCTCGGCCATTCCGCTGGCGGAGAAATCGTCTCTCGGTGCCGCGCTCAGCCAGGGGAGGTTCATCACCGGCGTCTGTCTGACACCGCCGTGCGGTTGGGATGCCACGGCTGTTCTGGAGACGGCTCGCCGTCTCGCCGCTGCCGGAGTGGACTGCCTGGAGATACCGGAG
>CBEVTG010000214.1:0-4443 GCA_965552745.1 uncultured bacterium | reverse complement strand
CCTGCCGCACCGGCCTGCGGTCTCTACCTGCAGAAGGTCTACTATGGCTGAGCGGACCAGCGTCCTGGTCACCGGCGGTGCCGGCTACGTCGGCTCGGCGGTCGTACGCACCCTGTCGGCTGCGGGCTACCGTCCGATCGTGGTTGATGATCTCAGCACGGGCCATCGAGCGGCGGTGGGAAAGGTTCCGATCCTGAAAGTTCACTACGGTAGCAAGCGCGTCGAGACCTTCATGCGCCGCCACCGGGTTCGGGCCGTGGTGCACACGGCGGCTTCCTGTCTGGTCGGCGAGTCGGTGAAGAAGCCGGCGCTCTATTATGGAAACAACCTGAAGCAGGGGCTGGAGTTTATAGAGATGCTGCGCCGGTTTCGCATTCGCCGACTGGTGTTTTGCTCCACGGCCGCCGTCTATGGTGAGCCGCAGGCCGTGCCCATACCCGAGGATCATCCCCAGCGGCCGGTCAACCCTTATGGTGAGACCAAGGCAGCCTTCGAGCATGCCCTGCACTGGTACTGTGAGGCCTACGGCTTCTCGGCCGTGGCGCTACGGTTTTTTAACGCAGCCGGGGCCGACGAAGACGGGTGGCACGGCGAGGATCACCCAGTCGAAACCCACCTGATCCCACGTGTAATGCAGCACGCGCTGGGCCGCCGCGCGGCCATCGAGTTGTACGGAACCGATTATGCGACCCCGGATGGAACCGCGATCCGCGATTATGTCCATGTCCGGGATCTGGCTGAGGCCCACCTCAGAGCGCTCGAGCGTTGCCGCAGGACAAAGGGGTTCAGTGCGTTCAACCTCGGAACCGGCACGGGAACGAGCGTGCGCGAGGTGCTTCAGGAGGTGGAGCGTGTGAGCGGCAAGACTCTGAAGATTATAGAGCGCCCTCGGCGGGAAGGAGATCCTGCCAGACTGGTGGCTTCTAATGAAAAGGCTCGAAAGCTACTGGGCTGGCGCCCTGCACGATCACTGGGTGAGATCGTGGCGAGCGCCTGGCGCTGGCACCAGACGCATCGGCGCGGCTATCGCAGCGGTCCTCGCCTTGTCAGTTCCGGAAACGCTGTGCTAGAATCGATGCGGAGTCGCTGAAGTGGCTGAAACTAAAGACCTGGAAGGATTTATACCCTCGAACTCGCCCGAGTACGAGTTCCTCCGAGGTCTCGATTTCACCCGACTTCCTCACCACGTGGCCATCATCATGGACGGCAACGGCCGTTGGGCGCGCCAGCGGGGACTCCCCCGAGCGAGCGGGAACCGTGCGGGTATCGATTCGGTGCTCGAAACCGTGGAATGCTCGGCGCGCCTGGGGCTGCAGGTTCTCACACTGTACGCCTTCTCAATCGAGAACTGGAAGCGGCCTCGAGCCGAGGTTGCGATGCTCATGAGGTTGCTCAGGGATTACCTGAACAAAGAGCTGGTAAACTTTCAGAAGAACGACATTATTTTTCGCGCCATCGGCCGCATTGAAGATCTGGATCGCAGTGTGCAGCGCGAAATTCGAAAAGCGGAGGAAGCCACGAGCAGCAATACGGGGCTGATTTTCAACGTGGCCCTCTCGTATGGTGGCAGGGCCGAGATTGTGGATGCCTGCAGGAGCCTGGTCCGCGAGGCGCGCGGCGGCAACCTGGATCCGCTTCAGGTCGACGAAGCCCTGGTGGGACGGCACCTGTACACCCCCGGCCAGCCGGACCCTGACCTGCTCATCCGCACCAGCGGCGAATTGCGAATCAGCAACTTCCTGCTCTGGCAGATTGCCTATTCCGAGATATGGGTCACCGAAACGCTCTGGCCCGACTTCCGGCGCGGAGAATTACTCCGAGGCATCGTTGACTACCAGAAGCGCCAGCGCCGCTACGGAGGTCTGGAGGTCGAAGCCACACCAGTAATATCTTCTCCCGAACAGCGGATCCTGGTCTGAAGTTTCCGGCAACTCTGCAGCGCGTACTCACGGCAGCCATCGCTCTGCCGATCCTGATTTGGGTCACACAGCGCAGCTCGCCGTTCTATTTTTTTGCGCTGGTGGCCGTGGCGGTGTTGCTGGCGACTGTCGAACTGTTTCGGCTTGCTGAGGGACGGGGGATACGTTCTCAGCGCGTGCTGGGTCTCGGAGGGGCGGTTCTCGTGGCCGCGACGTTTCTTGAACAGGGGCCCGACCTGGAGCAGGTTCTGGCGGCCTGCGTTGCCGGGGCGACTCTGACCGCGCTGTGGAGCCGGCGGCCGTTACCGGAAGCACTTCCGTCAGTCGCCACGACCCTGTTCGGAATCGTGTTCGTGGGCCTGCTCCTCGGGTACCAGGTGGGCCTGCGCACGCTTGGCGAAGGAGGAGCGCGACTTGTATTCTTCCTGTGGTGGGTAGTCTGGTCGTCCGATGCCGCGGCTTACTGGGTGGGCACGGCCGTGGGTCGAAAACCCATTGCTCCGCGCATCAGCCCTCGCAAGACGGTGGAAGGAACGCTTGCGGGGTTTGTGATGGCCGTGAGCGCTGCCTGGATCGGCGGGCGCTGGCTTCTGCCGCCGCTTTCCGGCCTGGAGGCGGCGGTTTTGGGAGCCTTGCTTGGAGTCTTCGGGCTGCTGGGTGATCTTTGCGAGTCGCTTCTAAAGAGGGGCTCCCAGGTCAAGGACAGCAGCGGATGGTTGCCGGGGCATGGCGGAGTGCTCGATCGCTCCGACAGTCTTCTGTTCACCGCGCCGGTATTGTTTTATTACTGGAGGTATTTTCAGACTTGAGTGCTGAGTGATGCCTGTGAAACGGATCGCGATCCTCGGTTCCACCGGGTCGATTGGTACCAACGCGCTCCAGATCGTGCGCGAGCAGCCGGGGCGTTTCGAGGTCACGGCCCTGGCGGCCGGCCGTAATGTCGAGCTTCTGGCGCAGCAGGCGCGCGAGTTTCGCCCGGCGAAGGTTGCTCTGGCCGATGCCGGAGCAGCCCGGCGCCTGCGACAGTTGCTCGGCAAAGACGCTCCCACCGTGCTCGAGGGTGCGGAGGGTGTCTGCGAGACGGCCTGCACACCTGGCACTCAGATGGTTGTGGCGGCGATGGTTGGAGCGGTCGGGATGCGCCCCACGCTCTGCGCGCTCGAGGCTGGATGCGACGTGGCGCTCGCCAACAAGGAGGCCCTGGTGGTTGCGGGTGAGCTGATGACGGCGGCGGCCCGAAAACGGAGCGCCGCGTTACTGCCCGTTGACAGCGAACACAATGCGTTGCATCAGTGCTTGAGATCGGGACGGGGCAAACAGGAGGTATCACGCTTGATCCTGACGGCCTCCGGTGGTCCATTCCGGCAGCGACCCCTGGAAACGTTCGACACCATCCGCGTGGACGAGGCCCTCCGGCATCCGACCTGGGATATGGGCCGCAAGGTCACCATCGATTCTGCCACCTTGATGAACAAGGGTCTGGAGATCATCGAGGCCAGCTGGCTGTTTGGCCTGCCCGAAGAGAAAATCGACGTACTGGTGCACCCGCAGAGCCTGGTCCACTCGATGGTGGAGTACGTGGACGGCTCGATTCTGGCGCAACTCAGCCCGCCGGACATGGGTCTGCCGATCCAGTATGCTCTGACGTATCCAGAACGCTGGCCTACCCGGCGCCAGCGACTCGATCTGGTGGCGTCTCCAGCCCTCGAGTTCGAGGCGCCGGATGCCGCCCGTTATCCCTGCCTGGTGCTGGCGCGAGAAGCGTTACGCAGAGGGGGCACACACCCCGCGGCGCTCAATGCCGCCGATGAGATCGCTGTGGAGGGTTTTTTGGAAGGGCGACTGCTTTTTACGGGTGTCACGCAGGTTCTCGAGCAGGTGATGGGGCGATGGACGGGAGCGGCGCTCACCAGCCTCGAAGTGCTCGAAGATGCAGATCGGGAGGCCCGCGAACTGGCGCGGGAAGCCATCCAGCAGCTCAGCCGTAAGGCGCCCTTGAAAGACCGGGGGGCCAGCCTCTATATTCGCCCGCGTTCCACGCGTGCCGCGTCGGGGGATTGATGAATTCTTCATTTGCCGATCCGTTGGTTTTTTTGTTTGTCCTGGGAGTCGTGATCCTCATCCACGAGTTCGGCCACTTTGTCGTGGCCAAGCTCTTCAAGATTCGGGTCGAGGTGTTTTCTTTAGGATTTGGTCCGCGCCTGCTCGGTTTTCGTCGAGGTGACACCGATTATCGGATTTCCGCCTTTCCCCTGGGAGGCTACGTCAAGCTCACGGGTGAAACCCCGGATGAAGAATCGATCGGTACCCCCGATGAGTTCATATCCCGACCCAAGTATCAGCGCTTTCTCGTCCTGGTCATGGGAGCCACGCTGAACGTGATTCTGGCGATAGGACTCTGGTGGGGTGTTTATCAGGTCGGTATCGAAGAGCCGGAGTTTTACCGCGACACAGCTGTGATTGGTGGGGTGGTGGAGGGCTCGCCGGCCGCCGAAGCGGGCGTTTTGCCCGGCGACCGAATCGT
>CBEVTG010000213.1:0-4445 GCA_965552745.1 uncultured bacterium | reverse complement strand
CCTGGGTGAATTGGTGGAGCGCCAGGACCGCCGGCTGCGGTTCCTGCGCGAGGCGAGAGCCGCCGCGGCCGTCACCCACCCGAACATTGCCGCTGTTCACGAGATCGGCGAAGAGGACGATGTCGTCTTCATCGTCATGGAGCTCGTCGAAGGCATGACGCTTCGCGCGCTCATCGGCGGGCAACCGCTGCCGATCAGGGACGCAATTCGCATCGCCACGGGGATCTCCCAGGGTCTTGCCCGGGCGCATCAGGCACACGTGATCCACCGCGACCTCAAGCCGGACAACGTGATGGTCGCCTCGGATGGGCACGTGAAGATTCTCGATTTCGGCCTCGCCAAACTCCTCGAAGAAGATGCCGATGCGGATGTCTCGAAGAGGAGCCAGGTGACAACGCTCGCGGGCGACCTGACGCGCGAGGGGAGGATCCTGGGAACGGTGGCCTACATGTCGCCGGAGCAGGCCAGGGGGAGGGCGGTGGATGGCCGTACCGACATCTTCTCCTTCGGTGTCACCCTCTACGAGATGGTGACCGGGAAACAGCCGTTTCACAGCGACAGCGACGCGGAGACGTTGAGCGCCATCATCCGCGAGGAGCACGTTCCTCCCTCACGACACAACGACCACGTGCCGCCTGAGCTGGAACGCATCATTGACAGATGTCTGAAGAAGAACGCCGACGAGCGCCACCAGGAGACCGGCGAGCTGGTCGCAGCGCTCCGCGGGTTGCAGCAACTTCCCGAATCGGGGGTGCAGGCGATCCGCACGCACGGCGCAGCGGTCGCTGTCGCCATGTCCTCCGGTATTCGGCGAGTGATCCGCACCCGGACTCGACGTGTTATCGCGGCAGCAGCGGCGCTGCTGCTCATTGCGGCTGGCATGCTCACCTGGCGCATGGCCCATTCCTCCGCACCTTTCCAGAGAGGCGACCGCCTGTTCGTGGAACTGCAATATGAGGGCGGCACGCTGGGCCCGTCCGTCATTCCGGTTACGAAACCGTTCGAGATCATGCTGAGTCAGTCGAGCTACATCGGAATCCTCAAAGGCGAAGAATTTACGGAGCTCATGGTGCGCGCCGGTCTGATGGCCAAACACGCGGAGGACACCCAGGAACTCGCGAGCCGGACCTGTGCCCACGGGGAGTGCGCAGGATTTCTGGCTGCGAGGGTTACTCGGGAGGGAACGGGTTACCGCCTGGAGGCAGGCGTATACCGTATTGGGCAGGGAAAACCGGCCATTACCCGCTCGATGCCGATCCCCTCTGAGGATGATCTGCTGGAGGGGATTCACGACATGGTCCTGGATATCAGGCGTGCTCTGGGCGAGCCGTCAGAGTCCGTAGGGAATCCTCGCCCTCCTATAACACGGTCGTTGGGGGCCTACGTGGCGGTCGCAGCCGCAAGGCAGCTTGACGACGCCGAGCTGGATGAGCAGATAGCGCTCTATAAGCGGGCTCTGGAGGACGATCCCGATTACTTTTGGGCCTCTTTTCACCTGGCAAACACATATGGAGGCATCGGGAACTGGAAAGAGTACAGGAGATATGCGGAGAATGCGTCTCGGCAGTTTTTGGAAAGAGAAGGAAGGAGTCATTTGCTGAGCGAGATACTATTCTTCGATGGATCGTACGACTATGATGCGTATTTTGATCGACTGAAGACGGAATTACAGCTTACCCCCATGGGGGTAGATCTTCTGAACTGGCTTGGGTATGGGTACCTCTTTTACTTACAGGATCCACGCTTGGCCACGGAGCCGGCCCGCGCTTGCTATGAGCTTCTTCCCCGGAACCAGCTCTGCGTGTTGTTACTCAGCCGGTCGCTGGCGGGGCAGGGGAAGGCCGAAGAGATCGAGGATTTGGTGTCGGAGTTCCGGAGCAATGGCGGATTAGAAACCACTGCCAATGCGGTTCTGCTGTTCGCAGATCAAGCGCGAGGGGACTGGAAAGGCATTCTGGAGTCGATTGACCGACTGGAGGACCAAGGGAACCTGCCAGAAGACCTTGATGTGACTGTTTTCAGCGCGGATTCGTTTCGGATCGAGTCTTTCCTCGCCAGCGGTCGGCTGCGTGAAGCGCAGGGGGCGGTTTCAGCTGCCTGGCGGAATGCGGAGAGGGCCGGAGATCTTCGTTTTCTCGCCTGGGTCGGAGTCAACCAGGCCTGGCTCGATATGCGCCGTGGCCACGAGCAGTCCGGGCTCTTGTCGAAGCAACTCGATGGTGCGAGGTACTCTCTGCACTACTTGCCTGACGTGGCCGTCTTTTGCGTCCACGCCGGGCTGGCGCAGCCGCTCGAGCGCCTGGCCGAAGAGTTTGAGCAGGCAGAGAAGGACTCCAAGAGTCGCTTTGTGCGGGAGGAGCTGGCATTCGCGCGCGGCAGCCTGGCGCTGATCCGAGGAGATGCGGTACTAGCACGCGAGCTTCTCGAGCCGATCAGCCGCAACTCGAACTTCCAGCGGCGCCATCACGTGCTTGGACGCACCTATGAAGCTCTTGAAATGTGGCGCGAGGCGGCGGCCGAGTACCAGGAGGTTCTGAAGAACCCTCACTACCGGGCCGTATTGAACCCGGCGGTCTGGAACCTGGATCGCTTCCGCCTTGCCCGGATCTACGAGCGCCTCGGCGATTCTGACACCGCCCGCCGCTGGTACGAAGCCTTCCTCGAGGATTGGAAGGATGCCGATCCGGACATCCCCGAGCTCATCGAGGCCAAGAAGCGCATGGCGGTGCTGGGGGAGGTGCGGGCGGCGGGGGTGCAGTGAACGAGCTGATCGTTGCGGTGTAAGGATAGACTATCCTATTTTTCTCAGAGGCAGAGCAGAGGCAGAACTCGCTCGATCCCGCGACTGTCGAAGCCGGGAGAGCGCTCGGAGCCGTTGACGACCGCGGTCGCGAGGTAGGCAAAGCCGTCTCCAGCCGGTGGCGTTGCAACCTCCGTAAAGAGAAGGTCGGAGCGGTCGGGGTCCTCGCTGTCCCGGCAGGTGTCCACGCCTCGCTCAGCCACCGCCGACAGCGCGCCGCTATAAATGTGGTACGCCGTAGCACCGATTCCGGAATCCCACGACAGTGTGTCGGGAGCGGTGAACTCCAGTCCCAGCACGTCGTCACGGTCGTGCTCGTAGGTCCCCCGGTCGGGAGTGGCCAGCCCATCACCGTCTCCATCCAGCGGTCTGCGCTGGCCGCGGAGATCGTCGGACGGAGCATCCTCGATGCGCGCGGAATCAATGGCAGGAGATTCTGTCTGCAGTCGGAAATCGCCGCTTGCCGGATCGACCAACAGAGGGTCAGTGAAAAGGTTCGAGGCTTCGGCGCACAAGAAAGCGTCGGATCCGCCGCAGTCGCCGCCGACGTTGAGGAAGAACAGATTGTTGAAAAGCAGGCTGTCCGCACCGAACAGGTCCACAGCACCGCTCTCGGTCAATCCCGTGTTGCGGAAAAAGATGTTGTTGATCAGTGCGGATTCGAAGGAGAGAAGCGCAACACCTCCGCCGAACAGTGCCTCATTGTCTGCCAGCGTATTGTTTACCAGGAGGGGATCGCTGAAGTAGATGTCCAGCCCACCTCCATATCCATAGTACGTGATGTTGCTCGCTGCCACATTGCCGATGATCAAGTTGTTCGAGATGATAGGGGAGCCCACATCGACGATTTCCATGCCGCCTCCGCTATCGGCGGTATTGGCCGAGATCTTGTTGGCATGCACGCGGGCGCCAGTACTGTAGTACACGTAAACACCGCCGCCCACAAAAGCCGCGTTACCGGAGATCTCGTTTCGGCTCAACAGGGGAGCACCTCCGACAATGTCCACGCCGCCGCCAAGATCCGCGTCGTTGCCATCGATCTGGTTGTCCGACACGATGGCCTCGCTATAAAAAAGTTCGATGCCTCCACCCGCACCGGCTCCGCTCCCCATGCTCGATACAGCCGAATTCCCGGTGATACGGTTGAGGGTGATGAGTGGTGCACCTCCCTCGACCTGGATGCCGCCGCCCGACTCCTCAACACCACGCGTGATCGTGAAGCCCTGCAGGGTAGTCGCGGCGTCGCAGTCCAGCAGTACGGCGACCGAGGTGCGCCGTCCGCCATTGATGGTGGACAGGTCGGCGCCCGCGCCGACGACGCTCACGCCGCTCTTGAGCCGGATGTTCTCACGATAGGTTCCCGGTGCCACCGAGACGAGGTCACCAGCGGCGGCAGCATCGATGGCTGCCTGGATCGACTGGAAATCGGCTGGTCCGTTGTCATCGACAGTGATCACTGCTCCCCAGAGAGCACATGACGCTACCAGCCCCACCAGGATCGACAGAACCCTGGCGGCCCTCTGGTACCCATCCCGCTGCCGCATTGGAGACAAACTTGATTCCTCTCCTGGCGAACCGTGACTCCCCGCGTCCTTACTTCCGCGACCAGAAAGGCGTCTAGACAAGGAAACACCCGGCAGCCAGG
>CBEVTG010000212.1:0-4453 GCA_965552745.1 uncultured bacterium | reverse complement strand
AGTCGAGAGTCTGGTCCCGTAGATCTGGGAATTTTTCTCCTCTCCAGAATGAGATGGTGATCCCCATCGCCAGCCGTGCCAGCGTCAGGTCGAAGAGCAGTGACAGCTCCTGCTCCGTCAACGGTTCTACGCTGTAATAGCCTCTCACAATCTCCATCGCAGTCGTGATCGGGTCGGGCTTGCCCTGCACCGCCTCCGACAGGGCCACCGCCAGATCGCTCACGAGTGGTGTGTGCACCATGTCGCCAAAGTCGATGATCCCCGTTACGTTGTCGTCCTGCACCAGCGTATTTGCGCCGTGCATGTCGTTGTGGATCACCTGGGCTCGCAGGCCTGGCATCTGCGGGAGAATCTGCGCCTCGAAGCGATTGAGCATCTCACCCACCGATTTCTGGAGCGCCGCGTCCTCGATGCAATCCACATGTTCAATGAATCGCGCGGCCTGCTTCACATCCCAGGGCAGCACATGCCCTGCGGCGGGATGAAAGAAGCCGCGCAGCGCCTGGCCCAGGCGCGCCGTGGTGGCACCAAGATTGCGCATGAGCCCTGGCGAGTGGGTAGCGTTCGCGAGAAGTTCGCCCGACAGGAAAGTCACGAGGCGCACCCGATACTGCCTGCCGTCAGGCCCCTCGATCATCCTGGAGTGCTCACCGTCGACGGTCGTGACCATGCGGGGTACCGGCAGCGTGGGATCCTGGCGCTCGATGTGCAGAAGCGCCTGGATCTGGAAGTCGATCACACTCGGGTCCTCCGCCGGGTTCGAGATCTTGAGAACCAGCTCTCGGCCGTCCTGCGTCCGGAGGTGGAAGTTTTGATCTCGCTCGCTGCCGAGCGGGTGCGCCGAAACGATCACACCAAAGATCTCAGTTGCCACCTTCTCAGCTTCCGCGGAGGAGAAGAATGGGGGCTTCACGGTCATGACATCCATGGATGAGAGCTCCTTGTGGCTCACTCGAATAGCCTCCCGAGATCGACGTTGCCGCCGCTCAGGAGTGCTACGACCTGGCGGCCCCTGAATGCCTCACCGTGGAAGAGGGCGGCGGCGGTGGCCACAGCGCCGGAGGGCTCGGCCACGAGCTTGGCGCGCGTAAGCAGCAGATGCATGGCTTCGCGGATCTCGTTCTCGCCGACACGAATGATGCCCTGCACCATCTCGCGCACAACCGGGAACGGCACCTCGCCGGGTTCAAGCGAGCGCAAACCATCGGCGATCGTGTCCGCCGACTCGATGCTCATGATCTTTCCCGCCTCAATTGATCGAGCCCAGTCATCCGCGATCTCCGGCTCGGCCCCGTAGATCGTGAGACCAGGACGATAGGCGCGCGCGGCGGCGCAGATCCCACCCAGGAGTCCGCCGCCTCCGACCGGCACGAGCAGCACCTCGACCTTCGGCGCCTGGGCCAGAATTTCGATCAGGGTAGTGCCCTGCCCAATCAGAATACGCGGATCTTCGTAGGGAGGCACCATGGTCAGGCCGCGCTCGCGCGCCAGAACTTCAGCGCGCGCCTTGCGATCGTGGGGAGTCCGACCCTGCTGGAGCACCTCGGCACCGTAGGTACGCGTCGCGGACAGCTTGACGCCGACGGCATCGTCGGGCATGACCACGACGGCACGAGTGTCGAACATGCGGGCTGCAAGGGCTACCGCCTGGGCGTGATTTCCTGAGGAGTAGGTGATGACGCCGCGCGCGCGATCTTCCTTCGACAGGGTCGACATCATGTAGTAGGCGCCGCGGAACTTGAAGGCACCGGCGCGCTGAAGATTCTCGCACTTGAGCGACAGATCGCACTCGGCGTGCTCCGACAGGGTGCGGCACTGAACCACGGGCGTGCGGTGAGCCACGTCCTCGAGCACGCGGCGGGCTTCCTCGAACGCTCCGCGCCGATAAACGCTCCAGTCCAGAGTTTCGGAAGGCCGCGTCATGAAGTGAGTCTCCCCATGATACTGCGGAAAGCCATCTACTTTCCCGGGCTCCGTGAGAGGATGCGCATCAGGGAAGCGTCAGGTCGACCGCCCCCGGTCAGATCCCAGCCTCCCCCGACCGCCAGGTGTGCCCCGGTGATCGCCTCCGCCTCCTTCGAGGCCAGAAAGGCCACCGCGCGCGCCACTTCCTGCGGCTTCACCATCCGGCCAAGGGGCGAAAGACGGGTCATGGCTTTCTCCCACTTCGCGCCGAGATGCTCGTTATCCGTGAGTCCGGGGCCCACGGCGTTGACCGTGACGCCGCGCCCGATCTCCTCGAGCGCCAGTGAGCGCGTGAACGCCAGCAGAGCCTCCTTGGCGGCGTGGTACGCGCCGGCTCCCGGAGCCGCCGGGTGGTTCTCGGTGCACGATGCCGTGATGTTGATAATTCGTCCCCAGCGCAACCGCCTCATACCGGGGAGGGCTTCACGCGTGCACAGAAAGGCGGAATGAAGGTTCGAGTCGAAAGCCCACTTCCAGTCTTCAATGCTCATCGAACCGAGGGGTCCTTCGATGTATTCGCCGACATTGTTGACCAGAACCTGGATCGATCCCAGCTCTTTTCGTAATTTTCCGAAGAGTCGGCGAACCTGGCGCGCGTCCGTGACGTCGGCGCGCACGGCCAGTGCCCGATGTCCACGCGCGTGGATCGAAAAACAGGTTTTCTCAGCTTCCCTCTCCGTCTGGCGGTACGAGAGCGCCACGTTCCAGCCTGCGTCGGCCAGTTCCTGGGAGATGGCCCTGCCAATCCCCATGGATCCTCCCGTGACCAGTGCAGCAGGGCTCCGGCCGGGTTTCTTCTTGGACATGGATGTCTCCGTCTCTCGAGAAAAGGGTCTGCCACCCCCCTCCCGGCTCATTCAGCTACTGAATTGGCCGCGTAGGCACGAGTATAGGCAAAAGCCGAATCGAGTGGAAGGGACGGATCTGCCTAGTCGACTTTGGGGTTGGACGTGGCCTGCTTCCGCCAGAACAAATAAACGGGAAGCCCGGTCAGGATGATGAGCAAACCCCAGCCGGCATTGACCGGTTTCATGATCAGGAGGTTGATCACCACGGCCGCGGACAGCACCACGTAGACGATCTGCAGCCACGGGTAGAGCGGCGCCCGCACCGGACGCGGCTGATCCGGACGCGTGCGGCGCAGTACAAAGATGCCGGCGATCAACATGGCGTAGAACACCAGGGCACCGAAGATGAGGTACTCGAGCAGATCGCTGTAGGTGCCGGAGAGCGTGAGCAGAGAAGCCCAGACTCCCTGTGCGATGAGGCCGCTCGCGGGTACCGCTTTGTTGTTGAGAGTTCCAAGCTGGCGGAAAAAGAGCTTGTCGCGGGCCATGGCGAAATAAAGCCGCGGACCGGAGAGGATCAGACCGTTGTTGCAGCCGAAGGTCGAGATCATGAGCGCCACTGCCATAAAGAGAGCTCCCGTTCCACCGAACAGCACCTCGATCGCCGCCACGCCCACCCGGTCTTCCGATGCATGCTGGATGCCGCGTTCGATCACCGTGGCTCCCGCCTCCGATCCCCAGAGCGGCAGAACCGAGAGGTAGCTCACGTTAGTCAGCACGTAAAGCCCCGAGACCAGGGCGGTGCCGTAGAGCAGTGCGCGCGGCAAGGTACGTTCGGGCTGCTTTATTTCCTCGCCGGCGAACGTGATGTTGTTCCAGGCGTCGGAGGAAAACAGCGGGCCCACCAGCGCCACCCCGAGCAACGACAGCAGCGCCACCTCAAACGGTTCCCGGCCCCAGAAGTGGCCGGATGTGAAATTGGCGGTCACCGCTTCCGCAGTGCGTCCGGCCAGAAGCGGGATGAGAACCAGCACGGCCAGGCCGCCGATCTTCGTCACCGTGAATAGGTTCTGGACGATCTTGGCCTTGTGCACGCCGCGCAGATTGATCCAGGTCAGCACCGCAATCGAGAGAATGGCGACCAGGCGCTGGGTCGTAACCGAGAAGTCGCGATCTCCCAGCTCGAGTGGAATGATGCGGGACTCGGCCGAAATCTGAGGCACCAGCACGCCAAAAAACTTCGAGAACGCCACTGCCACCGCGGCGATCGTTCCCGCCTGTATGACCAGGAAAAGCGTCCAGCCGTACAGGAAGCCCCACATCCTGCCGTACGCCTCCCGCAGGTAGACATAGTGCCCTCCGGCGTGCGGATACATCGACGCCAGCTCCCCCGCTGAGATCGCACCGGCCACCGTCAGGAACCCCCCGATCACCCAGGCCATGAGAAGCCACCCCGGCGCGGCCACCGTGCGTGCTACCTCCGGGGCAACCATGAAGATCCCCGATCCGATCATCGAGCCCGCCACGATCATAGTGGCGTCGAACGTGCCCAGATCGCGCACGAAGCGGATAGCCCGGCCGGCGACGTTTTCGGAAGTGCCGTTGCTCATTTCCATCTTCCGTTTGGCAAATCAGCTATTCGTTGTCCGCGCACGCAGCGTCGCCTTCATCCTCCGGAGGAAGTAATCGGCCTCGCCGGT
>CBEVTG010000211.1:0-4466 GCA_965552745.1 uncultured bacterium | reverse complement strand
ATCGCACATCAATCTCAGCGAATCCCGCTGGGAGACGGTCGAGCGCCGCGGGGAGAAACTTTTCAACAACGCCCGTTTCAGCTTCCAGGGGCAGTTCAGCTGTCGAAGCTGCCATCCCAGCAATCACGTCGACCGCCTGCAGTACGACCTGGAGCCGGATGGCCTGGGCCGCAACATCGTCGACAACCGCACGCTGCTGGACATCGGCAACACCGCTCCCTTCAAGTGGAACGGCAAGAACACCAGTCTCTACATGCAGTGCGGCATCCGCTTTGCGCGCTTTCTGACGAGGGTGCAGCCGTTCTCGACGGAAGAACTCACTGTTCTGGTGGCGTTCCTGAACTCCCTGGAACCGGCCCCGAACTACTACCGGCTTCCGAACGGCGAGCTCACAGCGGCGCAATCACGCGGCAAGGAAATCTACGAGCGCGCGGCCATGCTGGACGGCACTCCAATCCCCGAGAAGAACCGTTGCATCACCTGTCACAGCGGAACCCGATATACCAACTTCCGCCGGGAGAACGTGGGGAGCTCCTCGCAGACAGATCGGCACACCGCCTTCGACACGCCGCAGCTCACCAACGTGGTGCTCACGGCGCCTTATCTCCATGATGGCAAGGCCGCCACGCTCGAGGAGATCTGGACGGTCTACAACCCAGATGACACCCATGGGGTCACGAGCGATGCCGGCAAGGAAGGATTGAACGACTTGATCGAGTACTTGAAAACGCTATGAGACACATTCTGTGGTTGGGACTGGGGGTAGTGCTGCTGATGCCGTGGGGATGGACGGGAGAGAGCGCCCGGTCGGTGCCTGAAAGCGCTCCTGTACCGCTTTCGGATGCCGCCCCGGTGCAAGTACCGGTGGCGGCAAAAACATCAGACGGAGACCTGTTCCAGAACACCGTGCTGCAGTGGCGCACTTTCACGGAACGGGACGGCCTCCCGTCCAACAAGGTATTCGCCGTGAAGATCGACGGGGAAAGGGTGTGGGCCGGCACCGAGAACGGTCTGGCTCTTCTCGAGAACCGGGAGTGGAAGAGCTTCGGCACCGGGGACGGGCTGCCGCACCCGGTTGTCCTCGCGCTCGACATCAGCCCGCGCACCGGAGATCTGTGGATCGCCACCATGGGAGGCCTGGCGCGCTGGTCGGCGGGGCGTATTGATCGCTTCACACAGCTCAACAGCGGACTGTCAAACGACTTCGTGCACTCGGTGCGGGCCGATCCCGAGAGTGACGTGGTGTGGGTGGCCACGGCCATGGGCGCCAACCGCTTCGATTTGCGCCGCCGCGAATGGAGCATCTTCACGGAGCGCAACTCGCCAATGCACGAACCCTGGCCCTACTCGATTGCCATCGGCGGCGGCCGTGTGTGGGTCGGCGCCTGGGGCGCCGGAGTGCTCGAGTACGACCCGGCAGCAGACCGCTGGCGCGAGTTCAGGGATCCGGACGGAGAAATGGAGATCGATCTCTTCCGCGATGACGGCCCGGCTCACGACGTGACCGCCAGCGTCGACTTCGGCGGCGGAATCCTCTGGCAAGCAACTTATTTTGGTGTGTCGCGCTACGACGGACGCCGCTGGAGATCCTATTACAAGGCGGACAGCGGTCTGGCCAGCGACTTCATCAACTTCGTGCGCGCCCGCGGTCGTGTGGCCTGGCTGTGCACAGACGATGGCCTGAGCGCCACTGACGGTGAGCGCTGGGTGACGTACCGCCGACTCGAAGACGGCCGCGGCGAGACCGTCTGGCAGCAAGGGCGCACGCGGCTGCAGCGCAAGGTCGGCACAGACGCCATAGCCCACAACTTTGTGCTCGGAGCCGACGTGCAGGACGGCACCGTATGGGTGGCGACAGCTGACGGTCTCAGCCGTGGAACGCTGCAGCCGCTACCGGCGGATCAAGCACGGCAACTGGCGGAGACCGACACGCAAGAGGAGAGCGAACAGCCGGTCGCAGCAGATGCAGAGCCGTTCCGCTATGCGCGCACGCCTGACGAACTGCGTCCTTACCGGAACATGAGCCCTTACCGTGAGTTCTATACCACACGACCCGAGTACCGGGGCAGCGGGCGCGATAAGGTTCTCGCTGGCCTTCCCGAAGAGGTGCGCATCGGCTTCATCGGCCCGCTCGAGGAGCAGGATCTTCCGGTCGTGCCGGAGGGGTTCAAGACCGGCGAGCCCGGCAACCCGAAAGCGGTTTTCGGCCGCGCCATGTTGCGCGGCGCACAGGTGGCGGTGGAAGAGGCGAATGCCAGCGGCGGCTACCGCGGCCGTCCGTTCCACCTCGTGGTGCGCACCGACCTGGTGCTCTGGGGGCAGACCAGCAACGAGCTCGTCAAGTTCGCCTACGAGGACGGAGTGTGGGGCATTCTTTCCGGCATCGAGAGCAACCACAACCACGTGTTGGCCCGCGCCTCGCTCAAGGCGGAGGTGCCGATCGTCAACGTCGGCTCCAGCGACCCGACGCTGGTCGAGCACGCCATCCCCTGGATGTCACGCGTCATCAGCGATGACCGCCAGAACAGCATTGTGTTACTCGACTACCTTTACCGCGTCCAGGGGCTCCGCAGGGCGGCGCTTCTGCGCGTCAACTCGCGGGACGGACGCATGGGCGTGGAGGAGTTCGTCCAGGGCATGCGCCGCCTCGGCGCTCCGGTGGTAATCGAGCAGCGCTTCAACGCGGGGGACACCAATTTCAGCGACGTTCTGAAGCGCATCGTCGATGCCGAGCCTGATTCCCTGGTCCTGTGGGGAAATCCCCGGGAGACGGGGCTCATTGTCAGGCAGATGCGCGGCATGGACCTGCGCTACCCAGTGTACGGCTTCGATCGACTCGTTCATCCGGAGTTCCTGCGCACCGCCGGGCCGGACGCAGAAGGGCTGGTGGCGGTGGCGAGTTTTCGCCCGGACGAGACGAACCGTCACTGGAAACGCTTTCTCGAGAAGTACCGGCGGCGCTTCGGAGAGGATCCGGACACCTTTGGCGCCCACGGTTACGACGGCATGCGGGTGCTCATCGACGCCATCCACCAGGCCGGTCTTAACCGGGCCCGTATCCGTGACGCCATCTACGAGCTCGACCGCGTGCCGGGCGCCACCGGTACCCTGACATTTGACACCAACATGAACGACATCGAAGAACCCTGGCTCGCCGAGGTGCGCAATGGCCGGTTCCGCTACTTCAGATCCGAAGCGGAAACGGTAGCGAGAGATGCTTCGTCCGGCGAAGCTGCGGATCCCCTGCGGGGAGGGAGGTAAAGAGCACCATGCCCCAGGCAGGAGAACAGATGGGCCATGACATCACCCTCACGCGGCGTGAGTCGAAGCCCGCCGGCACGGTCGTGGAGGTCTCGGGAGTGTCGATCGGTGCCGGTCCGGTCGTTGTCATGGCGGGACCTTGTTCTGTAGAGAGCAAGAATCAGCTGCTCACGACCGCGCACGGCGTGAAGGCGGCCGGAGCACGTGTGCTGCGAGGAGGTGCCTTCAAGCCACGCACTTCCCCTTACAGCTTTCACGGTCTCAAGCACGAGGGGCTGAGACTGCTGTCGGAGGCCAGACGTGAAACCGGCCTTCCGATCGTGACCGAGGTGCTGGACGTGCGCCAGATCGAATCTGTGGCGGAAGTCGCGGACATGCTCCAGGTCGGCTCGCGCCACATGCAGAGCATTCCCCTGCTCGAGGCGGTGGGAGAGTCCAGAAAACCGGTTCTCCTGAAGCGCGGTATGTGGGCCAGACTCGACGAGTTTCTGTGGGCCGCGGAATGGATCGCCTCGAGAGGGAACACACAGATCGTCCTCTGCGAGCGGGGGGTGCGCGGTTTCGAGACTGCGACCCGCAACACCCTCGACCTCAACGCCGTGCCCTGGCTCAAGCGTCACACGCACTTTCCGGTCATCGTCGATCCGAGCCACGGGACCGGCCACTGGTGGATGGTCGAGAGCATGTCCCTGGCCGCCGTGGCTGCGGGAGCGGACGGCTTGCTGATCGAGGTGCACCCGCAGCCCGAGCGCGCCCTCAGCGACGGAGGACAGTCGCTGCGCCTCGACAAGTTCGAGCAGCTGATGGGCAAGCTGCAGGCGGTCGCGCGCGCCATAGGGAGATGGGAGCCGTGAGCCGGCACGGGTACGGGCAGCTGCTCCGGAA
This sequence comes from uncultured bacterium, assembly GCA_965552745.1. Lineage (GTDB taxonomy): Bacteria > Acidobacteriota > Polarisedimenticolia > JAPUKU01 > JAPUKU01 > JAPUKU01. Next base: position 320 of record CBEVTG010000211.1, on the reverse strand, counting down.
TCTCGCCCTGCTGAGCCTATGGACGTGGGCCGTTGCCGGCGCCGGTGTCCTGCTGATCTCCAGTTGGGGCCCCGCGCAAGCCTCTGCGCACGACGGAGAGATCGCCATCGGTGTCTTCGTTCCCAGCCGTGGAGAACTCGCAGCGCTAGGTCGCAGCGTCCTCGAAGGAGCACAGATGGCCGCCGCTGATGTAAATGCGCGCGGCGGCATCGAGGGCCGGCGCCTCAGGATCGTGGCGGCATCCGCGGACCAACTGTGGGGCGCCTCGACACGGGAGCTGGTGCGGCTCATCTACGAGGAAAACGTGTGGGGGATTGTCG
>CBEVTG010000210.1:0-4474 GCA_965552745.1 uncultured bacterium | reverse complement strand
CTTCCCTGAATGTTTTTACGACGGCAAATTGCCCCAGCCCCGCCGGCGCCTCGGACGCGGGCTCGCCCGTGCGCTGGCCCTCGAGCGGCTCGGCGAACTTCAGCGCGGGCTGCTCGGCCTTCCGGCCGGCCAGCACCGTACCCAGCATGCACAGCAGGAAGAACGACGCGCTCACGAACAACAGTATGCCACCGAGCGCAGACACGAGCGTGAGGCTTGACCACTGGGCCGCTATCTCGCTGCCGCCGTAGCCCGCCTCGTAGACGCGTCGCGGCATGCCCATGAGACCGGTGATGTGGTTCGAGATGGAGAACAGCAGCATCCCGAGGAACCACAGGTAGGGCTGCCACTTGGCCAGCAGCGAAAGTTCCAGGTCGCGACCGACCAGTTTCGGTACCAGCCAGTAGGCCGTGCCCATGAACGTGAGCGCCACCGCCGTTCCCACCGTGAGGTGGAAGTGTCCCTGAATCCAGGCGGTGTTGTGCACGACGGCGTTCATCCCGAACGCGGCGTTAATCGCGCCGCCGAAGCCTCCCACCGCGAACATGATCATGCTGAGCAGCACCGACGCCACCAGGGGGTTGTTCCACGGCAGCTTCCAAATCCAGTCGAACCACCCCGTCGCGCCCCGCATGCGACCGGCCACTTCGAGTGAGGCGGTGACGGTGAAGGCCGTCACGAAGCTGGGGAACAGGATGGCGAAGGTGGCGATGGTGTGCGCCATCTTCCATCCGGCTGAAATCCCGGGATCCATGAACTGGTGGTGAAACCCCACGGGCGTGGACAGGATGATGAACAGCGCGAACACCATCCGCGCCAGCGGATCGCTGAACAACTTGCCGCCCGCCTGGCGCGGCAAGACCGTGTACCACACGACGTACGCCGGGAGCAGCCAGAAGTAGGTGAGCGGGTGTCCGAAGAACCAGAACAGCATCCGCGCCAGCAGCGGATCCACGGTCTCCTTCAGACCCAGCGACCACGGAATGAGCAGGAACAGCATTTCGGATGCCACTCCGACGGTCGCGAGATACCACACGATGATGGTGGAGAGGATTCCGTACACCGCGAGCGGCACCGGCTTGCCCGGGTTGTCCTTCTTCCAGGCCAGGTATGTTGCAATTACTACCGCGCCCCACACCCAGGATCCCACGACCAGCAGGGTGGCGCCCACATAGAAGGCCCAGTGCGCCTGAAGCGGAGGGTAGAAAGTGTAGAGGACGGTAGCCTTGCCCCACAGTATCGCCCACGTCGTCATGACCGTGCCGACTACAGCGATCCAGAACGCGACCCAGCCGACCTTGGGCCACTTGAGCGGCCTGTCCAGCGCGCTGGTGGTGAACGCCACCCCGAGGGCCATGATGAAGAACGTGGTGAACACGAGCGCCATCAGAACGCCGTGACCGGTCACCGAGAGGTAGTACATCCTGGCGGAGCGCCAGGGCAGGTCGAGGCTCGCCCGTGAGACGCTCTGCATCAACGCCATGAACGTCGCGATGCCGAATGCCGCGATGGCCACTCCGATATTTGCGGCTGCGAGTCGCCGATTGTGGATCATGTGCCCTCCTCCACGATCAGCGTCGCGGACATGTTGTGGTGTCCGAGGCCGCAGTACTCGTTGCACGTGATGAGGTACTCACCAGGCGTGTCGAACGTGGTCGTGAACTGGCTGACGTAGCCCGGCACGACCATGGTGTTCCCGTTGGTGCCGACGATCTGGAAGCCGTGCACGACGTCGGGGCTCGTCAATCGGAATGTCACGGGAGTGTTGGCCGGGACACGGATTTCGTTCGGCAGGAAATTGAACATCATGGCGATTATGGTCACCACGGCGCTGCCGTCCGGATGGATCGTTACTCCGCGCTCCGCAAATCGCTCGTCGGCGAACACGTTCTGTGGATCGATCGTCTCGACCTGACTGGGCGGGAGGCGTCCCTGTGAGACGGTGGCCACTCCGATCGTCCCGAGGAACAGGACGATGATGGCGCCCGCGCCCCACATCCAGATCCGTTCGTAGAGGTCTACGTGCATTGGCATCTACCTCGTTACCGCGCCGCGGGGGAGGTAAATGAGTAGGAAGATCGCGAACCACCCAATCACGAACAGGACGCCGTACAGCCCTACCAGGGCCATCGTCCCGCGCGGGTGCTTCCCGAAGTCGGGAGGCTGGTCGCTCATGTGGCGCTCCTTGGATGGAGAGGGAAGGGTATCGTCTACAGTCTGCCGGTCGCGATCGCGGCACGGCCTGCAGGGCCGCGCTCCTCCCGGTCCCGGTTGAAGGGCTCTAAAGAGACTGTGATGAGCGTCTGACGCAAGCTCGGGTCACCTGGGGATCCTCCGGGTGTCGACGAGACTACGGCCGCGCCAGGGGACCCGTTAAGAACCCGAAGCTGGGCCTGTGAAGTGGCATTCAGATCGATTTCATCTCTCCTTAATGAGCCTCTGCGTAGCCTGCGTTTGGTCGTCCGCAAGGATGCCACTGCGGGACCGCCCCAGGAGGGAGGGGCCGGCGTTTCGCGACGTCGCCGAGATTTTGAGGGGTTCGCGCATCGGCCGCAGGCAAGGCGAACGGGATCGTCGAGCACGCAACCCGATGTGAAGTTCGGTGAACCCTGCGTCACCCCGAACGGTGCCGCTGGAACCAGGATCTCGGAGGGGAATCCCCCACCCCCGGTGCACGGGAGGGCACCGGGGGTTTTGTTTTTGGGAGGTCGGGTGGGAGGAAACCTGTCTGCATCCCGCCTCGCCGGAACGCAGTAGCCTCAAGCCCCGATAAATGGACAGCAGTATCGGCTAGTCAACCCGCGCCGCTCACGCTTCGATGGGTACGTTCTCACCGTCCCGTGCCGGCCTGGCCATCCATCCCAACTGACCCTCGATCTCGGCGGCCAGGGCCTTTGCGCCCTCGGGCTCTCCGTGCACTAGATAGATCCCCTTCGGCGCTCTGTCGAATGCCTTGAGCCAGCGCAGCAGCTCCGACTGGTCCGCGTGCGCGGAGAGGCCGTTGAGAGTCTCAACCGTAGCCCGTACCGGCCACTCCTGACCGTGGATGCGGATCTCCCGGGCTCCCTCCTGGAGTCGCCGGCCGCGCGTGCCGGCCGCCTGAAAGCCGACCAGCAAGACGGTCGTGCGGCGCTCGGGGAGCCGCATCTTCATGTGATGCAGCACCCGGCCGCCGGTCGCCATGCCACTGGCAGAGATGATGATCACGGGACCGCGCAGATCGTTGAGGGCGATGGACTCCTCCCTGGCCCGGGCCAGGTGAAACTGCCTGGGGCAGAGGGGGCGTAGGCCGGCGTCGGTCAGCTGCTGCATGTCGAGGTCGTGCTCCTCGGTGTGCTTCCTGTAGAGCTCGGTGACGTCGATTGCCATGGGGCTGTCGATGTAGACCGGAAGGGACGGGATCCGCTTCTCGTCCTCCAGTTGGCGCAGCCACCACAGCAGCTCCTGCGTGCGGCCCACGGCGAATGCAGGGATGAGAATGGTGTGTCCATCCTCGGCTGCGCGGCTGATCACGTCGGCCAGCTCCGCTTCGGCGCCCCCCTCGTGCAACCGGTTGCCGTAGGTGCACTCCATCAGCAGGCAGTCGGCCTCCCGCACCGGCTGCGGGTCGCGTAGGATCGGGCGGTCCCAGCGCCCGAGGTCGCCGGAAAATACCAGCCGGCGCGGCTGCTTGCCGTCGATGTTGAGCTGCACCGTGGCGGAGCCGAGTATGTGCCCCGCCGTGCGCAGGCACGCCGTCATCCCGTCGGCCACCTCGAACTCCCTCTGGTATGCCTGGGGCTGAACCAGCTCGAGCGCGGCTTCGGCATCCTCCATCGTGAACAGCGGCAATGCCGGCTCGTGCCTGGAGTAGCCGTGCCTGTTCGCGTGGTCGGCCTGCTCCTCCTGCAGGTAGGCGGAGTCACGCAGCAGGATGCCCAGCAGGTCGGCGGTGGCCGCGGTGCAGTGCACGGGGCCGCGGAAACCGCGACGCGCCAACACTGGGAGGTAGCCCGAGTGGTCAATGTGCGCATGGCTCAACACCACTGCGTCGACCCGCTCCGGGTCGAACCGCGGGTCGTTCCAGTTGCGCAGCCTCAGGTCCTTGAGTCCCTGGAACACACCGCAGTCCAGCATCACACGGCGCTCGCCGGCGGTGACGAGATGCTTGGATCCCGTGACCGTACCGGCTGCACCGAGGAAGCGGACGGAAGCCACAGCTACGGGACCACGATGATCATTGCCGTGGGCTTGCCTCCACCATGGCCCGCCTTGGTCTGGATCCGCCCAGCGTGACGAGGATGGCGAGCGCGAACGCGGTCAGGGTCCGCTTCATGTATCCTCTATCCTCCGAGAAGTAGTCCGAGAGCTCTCGCTCCTTGGGTCCACGCCGTCGGATGGTGCCAAGGAATCTGCATCGAACGCGCGATGAGGGGGAGTGCCGCCGGGGGTGGCGGCGGACGGTTGCGGCGCAGGTTTCATCCACGATGTCGAC
>CBEVTG010000209.1:0-4475 GCA_965552745.1 uncultured bacterium | reverse complement strand
CAAATTCCTCTGTACCCGATCAGATCGGGCCCCCGCTACCAATCCGACAGACGAAGATCCCGACTGCGGCATGACCGTAGCCGGGATCTTTCGGATTTGGACCTCGAGGCGCTCGTCGTCGGTGTACACCTTCACACCCGCGATGAATGCCCTCACGAACTCCTCCCTCTCCTCGAGGCTTCCGGACTCCATCAGGCGCGCCAGGTCGCCCAGGGCGGTGTGCTGGACCAGCGAAAGTAAACAGGGCCAGAAGCGAGGATTAGATCCAGAGAGGGACCTTGAGAAGAAATGCGGGAGCGACCCGTCCGGAGGAAGGATAACTGCTTGCTGTAGACTGACCTGGGTGTAGGGATTCAAATCACACGATTCGCTGGACCCGCGCACCCAGTAGGGAGGAACCTGTGCCCGTGCCGGCGCGCGTATCGGAAAGTAGATGGGGGACTTTCAGCGAGACAACGTTCGGGCCGCTTCGTACTCGGCCAGGGCCGTCTCCAGCCGCTCGCGCAGCCGCGATTCACGCGCGGGAAGCCTGGAGAGGGCGCGCTGCTGGTTCTCGATCGCCCTCGCGGTTTGACCGTTGAGGTGGAAGGCAAGGGACAACGTGTCGAGAAATTCCGGTTCCTCGTTTCCCGAGGCCTCGTTGGCGTCGCGGGCGTACCGCAGAGCCGTGGTGGGATCCCGCAGCTCGGCAGGCTCGCAGGTGAGCAGCAGGCGCGCGTAAGCATCTTTCGCCGCGGCGTCCGCGTCGGACCGATCCACCCTCCGCTTGTGAGCCAGAATCAATCGCTCCAGGTGCGCCCGCGCCTGTTTTCCATCACCCGCTTGCCGGTACAGATCGATGACGCCCTCCTGACACTCCAGCGTGTCCTCATGGGTCGGGCCCATGACGCGGGTCAGGCTGTCCAGAACCTCGAGATAGAGAGGCTCGGCCTTGCCGTAGTTCGCCGCGTCCTTGTACAGGTGGGCCAGGCTTTCCATGGAGAGGAACGTGTCCGGGTGGTCCGAGCCCAGCACGCGCCTCTGGGTCTCCAATGATTGGATCAGCAGGGGCTCCGCCTTCTCGTAGTGTCCCTGGAGCCGGTACAGATCGGCCAGATTGTTCATCTGGACAAGAGTCTCGGGGTGCTCGTCTCCCATGACCCGCCGGAACCCCTCCAGCACCTCGATGTCGAGCGGTTCGGCTTTGCCATACTCTTTTCGGGCGATGTGGATGGAAGCCAGTTTTTGCAGGGCGCCCAGGGTGTCGGGATGATCCGCGCCCAGGATGCGCCGGCGGGTCTCTATGGTTTCGCGGGCGAGCGGCTCGGCATCCGCGAACCGCTCCTGCATCTTGTACAACGACGCCAGGTTGTTCATCGTCTTGAGCGTGTCGACGTGGTCCCTTCCAAGCAAGCGTCTCTGGGCATCGAGGGCGGCCACATACAGGGGCTCCGCCTCCGGGAACCTTCCCAGCCGGTTATACAGGTTGGCGAGGCTGTTCATCGACTCGAGCGTGGCGGAGGCGTTCGCCCCCAGCACGCGCCGCCGGCCCTCCAGCGATTGAGAAAAGAACTGCTCGGCCTCTTCGTATCGGGCCAGGTAGTAGTAGACGATCGCCAGCTCCCTCATAGCGGTGAGCGTATCGGGGTGATCCTCTCCTTGCACCCGACGTCGGGTCTCCAGGGCCTCCCGCAGGAGTGGCTCCGCCGCCTCGGCGAGACCCAGGTTTCGATACACCTCTCCCATGGTCCCCTGCAGTCGCGCCTGCACCTCGGGCTGGTCCGCCAGATCCTCCCGGATCTCGACGGCGCCCCGGTCCAGGATTTCCCGGGCCGTGATGGTGTTGCCCCGCGCCTCGTTCGGGTCGGAGACCCGGAACAGATTGACCAGGAACTGGGAGACCTGGGTGGCGGCCTGCGCCTCGCGGTTGGCGCGGTCTCGCTCCTGGGCGATGCGCCGGGCCTGAACCGCCATGGTGGCGGCGAAGGCGACCAGAAGCAACAACAGCAGGGACGCCGCCGCCACTCCGGCCGTGTGCCGGCGCACGAATTTCCGCACCCGGTAGGCGGTGCTCGGGGGACGCGCCATCACCGGCTCGTCTCTGAGGTAGCGAACGAGATCCGCCGCCAGCTCCGACGGGGAAGCATAGCGGCGCACGCGATCCTTCTCGATTGCCTTCATGACGATCCAGTCGAGATCCCTCTTGAGCTGCCGGCAGAGCGCCGGGAGTTCGGTCGAGCGCCGCCGGGCCAGGCTCGCCGACGCTTCACCCAGGCTGCTGACCCGTGTGCTCGGGCTGGGTGGGTCGACCTCGCGTATGACCCTCAGCAGCTCGTGGAGGCCGGATTCGCGAAGCTTGCCGGAGTCGAAGGGAAGGGCTCCCGCCAGAAGCTGGTACAGAATGACTCCCAGTGAGTACACGTCGCTGCGCGTGTCGATGTCCTGGGTCCTGGTGTCCGCCTGCTCCGGACTCATGTACTCGGGAGTTCCGACGATCTGGCCCAGGTCGGTGAAGAGGGTTTTCTCAGTGAGCGCCTGGTCGGTGGCCTTGGCGATGCCGAAGTCGATGATCTTGGGAACCGCCTTGCCATCCAGCTCGGTCACGAGCACGTTGGAAGGTTTGAGATCCCGGTGAATGATCGCCTTCTGATGCGCGTGCTGGACTCCCTCGCACACCTGGATGAAGAGCTCGATCCGTTCCCGGGCGGTCAGGCGGTTCTGGTCGCAGTGCTTGCTGATCGGCACGCCAGCGACATATTCCATGACGAAATACGGGCTGCCCCGCTCGCTGGCGCCGGCGTCGAAAACCCTGGCGATGCAAGGATGGTTCATCATGGCCAGCGCCTGGCGCTCCGACTCGAAGCGCGCCACGATCTGCCGGGTGTTCATGCCCTGCAGGATCACCTTGAGGGCAACCCGGCGGCGGACCGGCTTTTCCTGCTCCGCCTCCCACACCTCGCCCATGCCCCCTTCGCCGACCTTGCGCACCAGACGATAGCGACCGATCGACCTCCCGGGAGCCAGTTCACCCGGCAGCCCGCCTGTCGCCTCCGGCTCGTTGGGCAGGGTGGGGTCCTCCCCGTCGAGCGATCGAGTGGGGTCTTCGGTATCCTCGGTCATGGCTGGCGCTCCATCCCGAGAGGATGGATCATCATTTCCTGAGCGAGAAATCCACGGACTGGGGCGGTTTGCCGTCGAACAGATCGATGAAGATCCGGTACGTCGCCGGCGCGGCCATCCCCTTTGTGGAGAGGTTGAAGACGTACTGCTGCGCCTCCGGATCGTACCGGGCGGTATTGCCGGTATCCCCTCCGGACCCCGTGGCTTCGGTCATGTCGGTGGTGTCCACCGTTCCGCTCGCCGAATCGAGGATCTTGAACACCGAAACGAACGGAGCCAGCGTCTCCACGGGAGTGCCCCCGCAGGTGACCTGGAACTTGATCGGAAGCGTTCGCCCCTTCTTGGACTGCTTGATGGATGCCGATCCGTCCAGGAGCAGCGGGGGCAGGAAGCCTCCGAACTCGTAACTCACCTGGACCTGGGCGCTAGTGAAGGCGGTGTTGCCCGAGGAGTCGGCACTGGCGAAGGTCACGGTCGTAAACAGATCTGTGCCGGTGCCGGAGTGGATGAGAAAGACATCGGGCGCGTTGTTCGTCACCGCCGGCGCTGAGTCACAGTTGTCGGTGGCAGCGGCCGATGACAGCCACGCCTGGATTTCGGGGTTGTCGATCTTCGCGCAGCCCTTTCCGTCCGGCGTGAGCTGCGTGCAGGTGACCATCAGCGGATCCGGTACCGGCGGCTGGATCACGGGTCCAGTTTCATCCACCACCGTGACGGTGGTCGTGGCGGTGGAAACGTTGCCGGATGCGTCGGTCGCGGTGAAGGTGACCGTGGTCGTGCCCAGCGGGAAGCTCGCCGGGGCGTCGCTTGTGACCGTGGGCGAGGGATCACAGTTGTCGGTGGCCGTGGCGGACAGGCTGACGGCGGCCGTGCAGGTGCCACCGGCACTCACGGCCACGGGATCCGGAACGCCGCTGAGAGCGGGCGCCAAGACGTCATTGGCGCAAAGGTCGGCTGGCCCCACCGTCACCGAGCAAGTCGCCGTGTTGGCCAGATCCTTGTGCCTGACCTCGATCTCCAGCTCGCCCGGCACCGTGGTGAGCGGCAGGGTGACCTGAACCATCGCTTCCCCCGATGCATCGAGGCTGCCGGTTCCTAGAAGAGTCCCGCCGGCGCTCACCTCGACGATGGAGTCGGCCAGACCGGCGGGAAAGTCGGTCGCGTTCACGCTCACGAGCGCTCCCGGTTGAGCCGTGCCCGGTGTTACCGTGCACTCAGGAAGAACCGGGGCCACGAATTTCAGCAGTGACTCCACGCTTTCCACCAGCACCTGGTTCGGGTCGGTGGGTTCGGGCAATTCCCCCTCGCCCGGGCCGCAGCCCGGGAAGTCGGGGCAGTCAATACAGCTCTGGCAGGCGCAATTGACGGCGATCCCG
>CBEVTG010000208.1:0-4486 GCA_965552745.1 uncultured bacterium | reverse complement strand
CCTGGGAGAGAACGGCCGTGCCCGGGTGCTGCGCTCCTTCACCTGGAACCGTCTGGCGGAACGCTTCCTGGACCTAGTCGAGGCGCGGTGCGGCCCCATCCAGACCCGCCAGCGGCCCCACCAGGAAACCCCGGCGGGAGCCGCAACACCAACCCATTGAAACCTTTACGTGCCAGTTTGACCCCCCTTCCAGGGCTCTGTTACGATTTGATGGACCGAGGCTCTTTCAGTGGAATGGTTTAAAAAGAAGCGCCAGCCGCGCCTGCCGGCTCCCCAGAAGCGCACCACGGTGCCAGAGGGGATGTGGCTGAAGTGTGCGCACTGCGGACAGATCATTTATAAGAAAGAAGTTCTGCGTAACGCCAACGTCTGCCCGAAATGCAACTACCATTTCCGCATCCGTGCCCGCGAGAGGCTTCAGGGTCTGTTTGACAACGGCATGTTCGAGGAGCTCGATACCGAGATCGTGTCCTCCGATCCCCTGAAGTTCAAGGACACCAAGACGTATCGGGATCGGCTCAAGCAGTACCGGGAGCGCGTCGGTAACTCCGATGCCGTCATCTCCGCCCGCGGCACCATGGGCGGACGGCCAATCTACATCTGCAGCATGGAGTACGACTTCATGGGAGGCAGCATGGGCTCGGTCGTGGGCGAAAAAATCACCCGTGGCTGCGAACGCGCCTTGAAGGATAAGACACCGCTGGTCATCATTTCCGCTTCCGGCGGCGCCCGTATGCAAGAAGGCATCCTGTCGCTCATGCAGATGGCCAAGATCAATTCGGCCATCGCCCGCCTCAAGGATGCGGCCATCCCCTATTTCTCGATCCTCACCGATCCGACCACAGGCGGCGTGACGGCCTCCTATGCCATGGCAGCCGACCTCATCATCGCCGAGCCCCGCGCCCTCATTGGCTTTGCCGGCCCCCGGGTGATCGAACAGACGATCAAGCAGAAGCTTCCGGAAGGCTTTCAGCGCTCAGAGTTTCTTCTCGAGCACGGCATGATCGACATGATTGTAGAGCGCGCCGAAATGCGCGACGCCCTGATCCGCTGCCTGCGTTTGCTCGACCCGCGTTTCGACGAGGCGGTCGAGTCCCTGCGTGCCCGCCGCGGCTCAACGACCGACAGCATTGCATCTCCTCCCTCCACCGGCGGCGACCGCAGGCTCTCTCCGGCTCCGGAAGAACCCGACGAGATACCCTCTCCCGGCTCACTGCCCGGAGACGAGAACCAGTCCGCCCGCCGCCGGCAGCGCTCCTGACCCCCTCCCAAACTCTGAACTCCATGAGCCATCGAACAGCGCTTGAATACGTTCTGGACCTCGAGATGCACGGCATCAAGCTGGGCCTCGAGAAGATCCGCATGCTCCTGGAGGAGCTGGGATCTCCGCAGGAGAAGTACCCCTGCGTCCTGATCGGAGGCACGAACGGAAAGGGCTCGGTCACGGCCATGGTCGCCGAGGCGCTGACGCGGGCCGGCTACTGCTGCGGGCGTTATACCTCCCCGCATCTGGTTAACCTCGAGGAGCGCATCTGCCTCAACGACCAGCCGATCCCGGCTGGCGAGCTGGAGAAACGGGCGCGGCGCGTGCGCAGGGCGATTGGACGTCTGCGCGCTTCCGGACGCTTCGAGGCGCCGTGCACGTTCTTCGAGGCGACCACTGCCATGGCGCTCGACTATTTCGCCCATTCCGGTGTCGACATTGGAATCCTCGAGGTCGGCATGGGGGGGCGGTTCGACGCCACCAACACCACTGAACCGATCCTCTCCGTGATCACGAACATCGATCTGGACCATCAGCAATATCTGGGACAGACCCGAACCCTGATCGCACGGGAGAAGGTGGGAATCGCCCGACACAACCGCCGACTCATCGCCGGACTGACCGACCCGGTCTCACTGGCCACGATCCGGGACGGCTGCACGCAGGCCGGGGCGCTTCTTGCCGAAGTCTCGAGCCTGGTCGAAGCACATGCCGTTCCGGACCCCCCGGCGGCGGATGTCTACGTTTTTCCAAGTTATTTATCGCAGGTGGGCGGCGAGCGCGTGAGCTTCCGCACCGGCAAACGATCCTATGGCGCCCTCCGACCAGGCCTGGCGGGCATGCATCAGGTCGACAACGCCCGCACCGCCATTGCCGTGCTCGAACACCTGGAAAACGAAGGATTCGATCTGGGGCGAAAGTCGATCGAAGCGGGGTTGAGCGGCGTGCGATGGCCCGGAAGACTCGAGCATCTGCCGGGCCGCCCCCTGGTCATCCTGGACAGCGCCCACAATCCCGCGGGCGCGCGGGCTCTGGCCACTTACCTTTCGCAGAGCAAGATCGAAGACCTGACGCTGGTTTTCGGCGCCATGCAGGACAAATCGATCGAGCGCATGGCCCGGCACCTGTTCCCCCTGGCCAAGCGTGTGATCCTGACGCGCGTGCCGTACCGGCGCTCGGCCGATCCACGCATGCTCAGCATGTCGCTTGCTTCGCTCAACGGCTGGCTCACCGTCATGGACAACGCAAAGCGCGCGCTCGACGTGGCGCTGGCGCTCACCACCGCCGGGGGAGCGGTCTGCGTCTGCGGATCGATCTACCTGGTGGGTGCGGCGCTCAAGCACCCGGAGGTGCAAAAGAGGCATCTCGCGGCGCGCCGCCAGCGATCTGCTCTGGACCCGGCTATCTGAGCCGGACTGACAACCCGCCGAGCAGGCTATTGGCGAGGAGTGGGCCGCTCAGTTCGGCTTGTCGCTCCCTTCCCCCAGGATGATCGCTTTGGGGGGTTCCTCCGACTCGACCACTTTGCCGAACGAAGCCTCATATTTGCTGACATTGTCCTGTAGCGCCCGCATGATGCGCTTGAGATGGCTGGGGCTGGTGATCACCCGGGCGTTCAGCTTCCCTCCCTCCGGGAACAGGCCGACAAAGTCGAGGATAAACTCCTCGCGTGTGTGCCTGACCAGGAGAAGGTTGGCGTAGACGCCTCCCAGCATCTGCTCATCGATCTTGATCGGAATCTGCTTCCTATGGCCGCCCTGGCCCTGTTTCGGGTCCGCGCTCATCATCATCTCCTTTACCGGCTCACAAACGGATTCACATCCGTCATTCTCTCACGATCTGCGGGTCCTGGTTTTCACCCAGCAGCTTTTCGACATATTCCGGCACGATCCCCGAGGCCGGGCCCAGGACTTGCTCGTCGAACAGTGGCGACGTGCCGGTTTCCTCAGCGTTCAGGAGCACCGTCCGCGCCCGGCCGCCGCGACGGGCTTCCGCCACGAACCCCGCTGCCGGATGGACCTGGCCTGAAGTGCCAATGGCGATGAACCGACTACAGCACTGAAGCGCCGCGTAGATCCGATCCAGCTCGAACGGGATCTCGCCGAACCAGACGACGTTGGGCCGCAGCGTCCCGGTGCTCCCGCAGCACTCGCACACCTCTTCCTGCGTCACGTCCCGCCTCCAGGGGTAGACCCGGCCACTTCGTGCGCAGCGCACCTTGAGCAGCTCCCCGTGCATGTGGATCAGGCTGCGCGTGCCGGCTCGTTCGTGCAGATCGTCGATGTTTTGCGTCACTACCAGCGCATCTCCGCTCCAGCGTTCCTCCAGTACTGCCAGCGCCTTATGGGCGGCGTTCGGCTGCACGCTTTCTGAGAGAAGCCCCCGGCGCCGGGCATTGTAGAAACCCTGCACCCCTTGCGGATCCCTCTCGAATGCCTCGGGGGTGGCCACATCCTCGATGCGAACCGTGGCCCAGATCCCGTCCGTATCCCGGAATGTCGACAGCCCCGACTCTTTCGAAATCCCCGCCCCGGTGAGAATGACGATGCTCCCGGCCTGATCGCTGGTCATTGCCCCTCATTCTATCGCGTCAACCACTCCCGGCTTGCCCCGGCTGCTCTCGACGTGCCCCGACCGTTCTCGGCTTGCACGCTCGAGTGTGCGAAAATATGTTCTCCCCGTGATGCAAAGCAGGGAAGTCTCGATCCGATGACCCAGCCCAACCCCAGGCACTTGAAGATTGTTCTGTTCGACATCGACGGTACCCTGATGACCACGGGAGGCGGGGCACGACAGGTTTTCTCACGCTCTCTTTCGGAGGCGGCGGGGAGGCCGATCCACGCTGACGGTTACGCATTCAGCGGCAAGACCGATCCGCAGATTGCGCGCGACATTCTGTCGATGAACGATCTGCAGGGAGAGGAGCTGGAGACGGCCGTACTCGAAGCGGTGCGGCTCTACATCAAGTACTTCGGCGAGACGCTACCGAAGCTCGAGCAGGCTCGACTGATGCCCGGCGTGCGCGAGCTGCTCGACGCTCTGGCGAATTATCCCGAAGCCCACGTCGCACTCTTGACCGGAAACGTGGAGACGGGCGCCCGCCTGAAGCTCGGCCACTTCGATCTAGAACCGTATTTCGATTTCTCGGTGAGCTGCTTCGGAAGCGACAACGAGGATCGCTACGAGCTTCCCGCTCTGGCCCTCGAACGCGCCCGCCACACT
>CBEVTG010000207.1:0-4491 GCA_965552745.1 uncultured bacterium | reverse complement strand
CGATGACGATATCCGGGTCTCCATCGCCGTCTACGTCGTCTCCCACCGCGACGCTCGCGCCGAACTCGTCGCCGGCGGCCTCACCCAGGAACACGAGGTCGGGTACGGAGTCGAGGCCCGCGGTTCCTCGGTACAGAATCACGGCGCCCGCCCACGTGGCGGTCTCCGAGCTTCGGGGCGTGCCGACGAGCAGGTCGTCTCTCCCGTCTCCGTCGTCGTCCGGAAGACAGACGAGAGCCTGGCCGAACCTCTTGTCCACGGGCCTCGCTCGAAGCGCCCGCCTGGCCGGCGCTGACAGAGCAGGATTTCGTCGCGTTCGTTGGTGAGCACGGCGGCGGAGACGCGCAGTGCGGGATCCGGACGGGGGTTGCGCCGGGGCAGACGCCGGGAGCGAGTACGGCGGAGGGTTGGGCGCGCTTTGCGGCGCGTTTTCACCGATTCTTTTCCGGAGCGCAGAGGAGATCGATCCACTCAGCCTCCGGGGAAGAGGGCTCCGAGTGACTCGAGCGTGACTTCTTCCAGGCTGGTGACCACCCGGTCAGCGGCGGCAAGAGCCGATGCCGGATAGGTGTTGGTCACGGCGAGACAACGCATGCCGGCGGCCCTGGCTCCCTGGATACCTCCCACCGAATCCTCGATGACCAGACAGTTGCGGGCAGTGAGCGGATGGTCAGGTTCGCAGAGCACAGAGTTGAGGCGGTTGAGGGCGGTCAGAAACGGCTCCGGGGAGGGCTTGGCGTTCTGCACGTCCTCGGTTCCGACGACGGCCTGGAAGCATGTGAAGATCCCCGCCTCGTTGAGAATGTAGGCGATCTCCTCGCGGCGTGCTCCGGAGGCAATGGCCAGCGGGTAATATTCCACCGCCGAGCGCACGAGCTTGTGCACGCCGGGAAAAATCTTGAGATTGCCGCGTACGGCCTCCCGGTATGCGCGCGCCTTTATCTTGATCAGATCGGAGATGTACGTCGGATCAACGGCGCGCTGGCGGTCGTGCAGGACCGCCTCGAAGCAGTGCCGGTCGTCCAGCGACAGATAGCGCTGATCGTACTCCTCGCGCTCGAGCGATATGCCCTCCTTTTCGAGGGCATTCTTGAAGAGCTGGAAGTGGATCTCCTCGTCGTCGGCGATGACGCCGTTGCAATCGAAGAGAATGGCTCGCAGCATGCGCCAGATTATGACATAGTACCCCTCCGCCGCGGCTCAGCCCGTGGCCTGGAGCCCCTCGAGACCGGACTCCGCAGAGTCCAGAGCCCCGAGGCGTGTCGTTTCAGCGTGGATGGTGACGTCATCTGAGGGAGACTTCGATGCAGCAGTCTACCCATGAATCGCAAGGGAACGGATCGAATCCACCGTACATCCCGTCGGCCACCCGGCTTCCAGAAATCACCATCAAGGCACTCGTGCTGGGGGTCGTTCTCTCAGCCGTGCTCGCCGGTGCGAACGCCTATCTGGGACTGTTCGCTGGCATGACGGTCTCGGCTTCGATCCCGGCCGCCGTGATCTCCATGGCCATCCTCAAGTTCTTTCGAAATTCTAATATTCTCGAAAACAACATCGTGCAAACATCAGCCTCGGCCGGGGAGAGCCTGGCGGCGGGGGTCATTTTCACAATCCCGGCGATGGTGCTGCTTGGCTCCTGGGCCGGTTTCAACTACTGGGAAACGACGATGATCGCCGGCTTTGGCGGGCTGCTGGGCGTGCTCTTCACCATTCCCCTGCGCCGGGCCCTGATCGTCGAAAACCCCCTGACGTTCCCGGAAGGGATCGCCACTGCCGAGGTGCTCAAGGCGGGCGAGCAGGGCGGCTCCGGGGTCATGTACCTGGCCTGGGCGGGCGTGATCAGCGCGCTGTTCAAGTTCGGTGAGACCGGGCTGCGGTTCTGGAAAGGCGCGGTCGAGACCGCGACCTACGTGGGGGGGACGATCGCCTACGTCGGCACCAACGCTTCTCCGGCCTTGCTGGCGGTCGGCTACATCGTGGGACTCAACATCGCGGTGCTGATCTTCGTGGGAGGGGCTCTCAACTGGTGGATCGCCATCCCGATTCTCGCCAAGATGCAGGGAGTGCCCGAGGGCGTGACGGCGGTGGAGGCTGCCGGAGAGATGTGGTCGTCGCAGACCCGCTATCTCGGCGTGGGCGCCATGGTAGTGGGCGGCCTCTGGGCACTGATCCGGTTGCGCCGCAGCCTCGTAGACGGTATTCGATGGGGAATGGAAGCATACCGCCGGATGCGCTCGTCCGGCGGTGGCAACGTGGATCGCACCGAGCAGGACACGCCGATGCAGTGGGTCGGTGTTGCCCTGATCGTGTCGCTGTTGCCCCTGTTTATGATCTTCTGGTACTTCACGAAAGACTTCTGGGTTTCCGCGGTCATGGCCGTCCTGATGATGGTGGCCGGGTTCCTGTTCTCCGCTGTGGCCGCGTACATGGCAGGCCTGGTTGGCTCTTCAAACAATCCTATCTCGGGAGTTACCATCGCCACCATTCTCACCTCGGCCCTTCTGCTTTTTGCGATGCTGGGATCTGACAGCCCCATCGGTCCTGCAGCCGCCATCCTGATCGGTGGTGTAGTCTGTTGCGCGGCGGCCATCGCGGGAGACAACCTGCAGGATCTCAAGGCGGGCCGTTTGGTCGGCGCCACACCGTACAAGCAGCAGATCATGCAGGGTGTGGGGGTCATCAGCGCCGCATTCGTCATGGCGCCGGTGCTCACCCTGCTTCACAAGGCGTACGGAATCGGCATTGCCGTGAGACCGGGCACCGAGCCGCTGGCCGCGCCGCAGGCGACGCTCATGGCCTCGGTTGCCAAAGGAGTGTTCAGCCAGGACCTTCCGTGGCCCATGGTGATCACCGGAATGCTGGTTGCCGTCGCCATCATCGTGGGCGACCTCTGGCTGGAGAAGCGGGGCAGCAGCTTCCGCATGCCGGTCCTTGCGGTGGCAGTGGGGATCTACCTGCCGCTGGAGCTTGAGGTGCCAATCTTCGCGGGCGGTCTCATCGCCTGGGCGGTGGGACGCTTCTACACCGATGCGCAGCGTCAGGCACCTGCTGACGCCCGTGCACGGGTCACCGAGGTGCGTAAGATCGGAGAACGCAACGGCCTGCTGTTCTCGGCCGGGTTAATCACGGGCGAGGCCCTCGTGGGTATCGCCATGGCCGTGCCTATCGTTCTCGCCGGGAAGGCTGACGTGCTTGCTATGTTCGGGACCAAGGATTTCGATCTGCCGGGAGTGGTGCTGTTGATCGGCGTGATCGTTTGCCTCTACTGGGTCTCCGTGCGCGAGGGGCGCGATCTGACCCGCTCCTCCGGTGGGTAGTCGCCCGCCAGAGCGTCGTCCGGATCCTCCGCCACCGGTGTCTCACCGGGCTCCTCTCGGCCTCTTTTACTTCCTGTTCTTCGCGACGCTGGGCGTCTACCTGCCCTATTTCACGCTCTACCTGGAGCGGCTGGGGTTCGATCCTTTCGAGATCGCCGTGGCCGCGGCCATTCTTCCGCTCATCAAGGCAACGGCACCGATCCTCTGGGGCATTGCTGCCGACCGCAGCGGCCGGCGCTGGGAGCTCACCGTGCTGTCGTGCGCGTGCGGAGCCGTGGCCGCGGTTCTACTCCTGGGGGTCGAGGGTTTTGTCGGCGTGTGCCTGGTTCTGGTTGTCTACAGCTTCTTTCATTCCGGCTCGTTGCCTCTCGTGGAGGCCACGACGCTCGAGACGGTGGCGCGCGGCGCCTCCGGATACGGCGGCACTCGCGTCTGGGGGTCGATCGGATTCATCGTGCTCGCCAGCTCCTGGGGCTGGCTGCTCGACCGCGCCGGCATGCGCTGGGTGGTGTACGGGCTCATCGGACTCTCGGTTCTCAAGCTGCTATCGGCGCTGAGCTTGCCGCGCGCCGGAGGAACTCAGCGGCAGGAGGGTTCGCGGCAGGCTCTGAGCGCTCCGCGCGCAGCAATCGTTCTGTTCTTCGCCGGAACATTGCTGCAGCAGGCCAACCACGGGCCCTACTACGCGTACTTTTCGTTGCACCTCGAGGACCTGGGATGGACCCGCACGGCGATCGGCTGCGCCTGGGTTGTGGGGGTGCTGAGCGAGGTGCTCATGATGATCGTTGCCGAGCGCATCATCGGCCGCTGGGGGCTGCAGGCGCTACTGCTCCTGACCTACATGGCTGCTGCTCTGCGGTGGGTGCTGCTGTCGCAGCTCTCCGCTCCGGCGGCATTGCTCCTGGCCCAGACGCTGCACGCGCTCACGTTCGGAGCTTTCCACGTCTCGGCGGTGCGTCGCACCCAGCATCTGTTTCCGGCCGGCCGCCGGGGGCTGGGGATGTCCCTCTACAGCGCGCTCACGTTTGGAGCCGGCAGTGCCGTTGGCATCTTCGGTAGCGGTTTGCTGTACGCGTCTCTGGGAGTCCGGGGGCTGTTCGTGGTTGCCGCGGTCACCGCCATCGCCGGCATGGTGCTTCAGGTTGCCTCGGCCACCGTCGAGCGCCGCGGCAAG
>CBEVTG010000206.1:0-4519 GCA_965552745.1 uncultured bacterium | reverse complement strand
AAGAAGAGCGGCAAGTGGGTCGAGGTTCCTCTGCCTGAAGCAATGATGTAACCGGATGGATCGCCGGTTTGTTCTGAAAACGCTGGCCGCGATGGCGAATATCGCCATCGCGGCTTTTCTTTCCCTGCCGGCGATCCTGTACGTCTTCTCTCCCCTGAGGCGCCGGTCTTCCCAGACCGACTGGATCGATCTCGGTGTACTCGAAGCACTCCCCCAGGGAGTTCCCGCGCTGGTGCGCTACGAGGTGCAGGTGTCTGACGGATGGGCCAGGAAGGCTCGACGCGCCTCGGCATGGGTGTACCGGCAGGACGAGCAGGTGCAGGTCTTCACCTCCACCTGCCCGCACCTGGGGTGCGCGGTGCGGTGGAGGTCTGATGATTCCAGGTTCTCTTGCCCGTGCCACCAATCTGAGTTTTCAGTGAACGGCGACCGCCTTTCCGGTCCGGCCCCGCGGGCGCTCGATCCCCTGCCGTGGAAGCTCGAGGACGGCCGCCTCTACGTAAAGTACCAGGTCTTCCGTCCAGGGACCTCGCAGCCGGTGCCCGCCTGAGGCTTGAAGTGAAGCGGCTCATCGACTGGCTCGAAGAACGCACGGGGCTGCCCGGTGTTCTGGAGAAGATCCTCGAGGAGCCGGTTCCCGGAGGCGCCAGGTGGAGCTATGTCCTCGGCAGCTCCATTGCTTTTGTCCTCGGTGTCCAGGCCCTCACAGGGGTTCTGCTGGCGCTCAATTACGCTCCTACCTCCGAAGGTGCTCGTGCCAGCCTGGCTTTCATCCAGGATCAAGTGGCCGCGGGACGGTTGCTGCATGGTGTCCACCACTGGGGGGCGGGAACGATGGTGGCGCTCGTCGGCTTTCATCTCCTGCAGGTTTTCCTATGGGGGGCTTACCGCAAGCCAAGAGAGGCAACCTGGATTGTCGGAGTGTTTCTCCTTCTGACGACGCTCGGCTTTGCTTTCACCGGCTCGCTCCTGCCGTGGGATCAGAACGCCTACTGGGCTGTGCAGGTGGGGCTCAGCATCATGGGAACGACGCCGTGGGTCGGTCATGCAATGCAGCGGATACTCCAGGGAAGCGCCGAGATCGGTAACCTCACATTAACGCGCTTTTACACACTCCACGTGATCATCCTTCCGATCATTGTGTTCAAGCTTCTGGGGCTGCACGTGTATCTGTTCCTGCGCGGCGGCGTGACCCCGCACTGGTCGCTGTCGGAGGAACAAGGTAAGCGGCGCCGGGAACCGTTTTACCCGTACCAGCTGGTGCGTGATGCGGGAATCATGGTGCTCGTGCTGGCGGTGATTCTGTGGCTGGCGATCGCTTTTCCACCCACGCTCGGAGCTCCGGCCGACCCGTCCCGTCCCTACGATGCGCGTCCGGACTGGTATTTCCTGTTCCTTTTCGAGTTGCTCAAATATCTGGAGGGACCACTCGAGCTGGTGGGCACCCTGCTGCTGCCGGCTGTCTCGGTGCTGTTCCTCCTGGCGGTTCCGTTCCTCGATCGATCTCCCGGCCGCTCGCCTCTGAGCCGGCTGCCCGTCGTTGTTCCGATGCTCGTGGGCGTGATAGGTATCGCAGGTCTGACGGGAAAGTCGCTTGTGGTCGGGCGCGAGGAGCGCCGGGCGCAGAGGGTGGAGGAGGTGCGGCGCGCCAGGGTGATCGAGGAGGGCGGGGCTCTACTGCGGGAGCAGCCTTGCCTCAAATGCCACACGCTCGGCGAGGAAGGCAGGGATCTGGGCCCCAACCTCACGCACTACGGGGTGACCGGCCGTTCCTCGGAAGAACTCGTCGCCCATCTGAAAGATCCGAAAATCCTTCATCCGAATACCGTCATGCCTTCCTTCGCCCACCTGCCGGACCGCGATCTGGAGCTTCTGGCTGAGTTCTTGCGCCTGCAGGGCGTGGACTGAATCCTTCTCCAGGGAGCATGGTGTCCACGGCCGTCCCGGACCGCGCGGCCCCGGTGTAGAATCATGATCTCAGTCGACCGGAGGGACGCCGGGAGCGGAGCCGAATATGACCGATACCCCACAACGAATCGTGCTGTACGGTGCCGGGTCGATCGGCTGCGCGCTGGCCAAGGAGGTGTTGCGACGGGGAGGAACCCGCATCGTGGGAGTTCTCGACACCGATCCCCAGAAGGAGGGCAAGGACCTTGGCTCCCTCCTGGGAATCGGGCCTCTGCGCGTGCGGGTCAGCCCGTCCGTTCAACAGGTACTGCGGCGGGGGATGGCGGATCTCGTGTTGCATGCCACGTCCTCACAGCTCGAGTTTGTCATCCCCCAGATCGAGCCGGCGCTGGAGGCCGGCCTGCCCGTTCTGAGCACTTGCGAAGAGCTCTCCTACCCGTATCTGAACCAGCGGCCGCTCGCCGATCGGCTCGACCGTCTGGCGCGCTTGCGCGGCGTCTCGGTCATGGCCGCGGGCGTCAATCCGGGGTTTGTCATGGACAAGCTTCCGATGACCTTGCTGGCTGTCTGCCGGGAGGTGCGGAAGGTTCACGTGAAAAGAATCGTGGACGCGTCGAAGCGCAGGCGCTCCTTCCGGATCAAGATCGGTGCCGGTATGAGTCCGGCACAATTCGAGGACGCGCAGAGGGAGGGAAAGATCGGTCACGTCGGGCTCGAGGAGTCAGCAGGCCTGATCGCCGCCGCCGCTGGTTTTAACCTTGATCGCCTGCAACGGAGTCTCAAGCCGATCCTCACGTCCCGGGGCCGGAAAGTAAACGGGCTGTCGCAGTCGCTGAGAGCTTATCAGGGGCGCCGTGAGGTGATCCGCCTGGAAATGAAGATGCAGGTGGGAGGAGTGCGCTCGCTCGACTCGGTGCGCGTGGAAGGCAAACCTTCTTTCGAGATGCGCATTGCGGGCGGCATCCACGGTGACGAGGGAACCGTCGGGGTCATCGTCAACGCCATTCCCTCCCTGCTGGCGGCGCCGGCGGGGTTGCACACGGTAGCGGAGATCCCTTTCTTTCCGCTGCATCCCACCGTAGGGCGCCGATCCTGAGCCACCGATGAAGTGGTCCTGGAAGCTCGGCCGGTTTGCGGGCATCGATGTCTACGTCCACGCCACCTTTCTTCTGATCATCGGATGGATTGCTCTCGAGCACTGGACCCAGGGACGCTCGCTGGTTGCAGTTCTCTCGGGGATCGTGTTCATCCTCACCCTGTTCGGATGTGTGCTCCTGCACGAGTACGGGCATGCCCTGACGGCGAGGCGCTACGGCATCCGAACGCGCGACATCACCTTGCTTCCGATCGGCGGACTGGCCCGTCTCGAACGGATGCCCGATGATCCCCGCCAGGAACTGTGGGTGGCCCTTGCCGGGCCTGCCGTCAACCTGGTCATTGCGATCGTGCTGTGGGCCTGGCTCCGGCTCACGATTGGGTTCGAGCCGGTGCACCAGCTTGGCGTGGTGAGAGGTGCCTTCCTTTACCGGTTGATGATCGTCAACGTCTTCCTGGCCCTGTTCAACATGCTTCCTGCGTTTCCAATGGACGGGGGGCGCGTCCTGCGGGCCCTGCTGGCAAGCCGGCTGGAGTACACGCGGGCCACGCATATCGCGGCGGTGATCGGACAGGGAATGGCCATTCTGTTCGGCTTTCTGGGTCTGTTCATCAGCCCGTTCCTGCTGTTTATAGCGCTGTTCGTATGGATGGGGGCAGCGCAGGAATCGGGTCTTGTCCAGGTGCGCTCGGCATTCTCCGGCATTCCGGTGGCACGGGCCATGATTACCAACTTCGAGACGCTGTGCGGTCATCACACCCTCGGTCACGCCGTCGATCGAATCCTGGCCGGCTCGCAGCAGGATTTCCCGGTATTGGAGGGGGAGCGTCTGATCGGGGTGCTCACCCGAACCGATCTGCTGACCGGACTCGGTGGTCAGGGCAGGGAAGCGAGGGTGGAAGATGTCATGAAACGCGACTTCCAGGTTGTGGATTCATCCGAGATGCTGGAGGTCGCCGTTGCGCGGCTCCAGGGCTGTCAGTGCCGCACCCTTCCGGTGCTCCACGATGGAGAGCTGGTCGGACTCGTGACCATGGATAACCTCGGAGAGTTCGTGATGATCCAGGGAGCACTGGGGGCAAAAAAGCAGCCCGTCTAGAGTTCTAGCTGAGCACGGTACCGGCCGGCCTTCCCGTCGGAGGGCAGGGGGGGGAAGACCGGCCGTGACCGAGTAAAACCGTGTGCGCCGATTTACGGGCAGACGTTATACAACCGCAGCGCATAGGCCGACGTCATCCCCCAGTCCGCCGCGGTCGTATTCTTGGCGAGGTAGAAGAAGACGCTCCCGAGCGGCACGGACTCCGTGTCGTTGAACGAGGTCGTGTTCGCGCCGATCAGCAGGCAGCTGGTGAGGGCAGATGCCGTGTCGAACTGCGGGCCGTCGCTGCGCATGAGGTCGAACAGATCACCCGCTCCCTGGGCGTCCCAGGTCACGAGCAACGGAGCCGCCGCGTCGCTGAAGCCCAGGTTTGCGACATCGAAGGGCACCAGGCCGCAGTCGGGATCGAGGCCGTC
>CBEVTG010000205.1:0-4543 GCA_965552745.1 uncultured bacterium | reverse complement strand
AAATTCTTGGCCTTGTATTTCTCTTCCCTGCCCAGCACCGTGTAGAGCATTTCCCTGGACGGGCGGGTAACGGCATAGTTGCCGGAGCGCCGCAGAACCTGCACGACCACCAGCACCGGCAGTATTGGAGAGAATCCAAGAATCAAAAATCCAACACCCAGCAGGAACGGAATCAGCGCCAGTGTGAGGCCGAGTCCCAAACATCTCACCAGTCGTCCGGTAAGAAACATTTGCATGGTGATGGTCAGGGCGTTGACAACGAAATCGATGGCGGCAAACACGGCTGTGCGCTGTCCTGAATCGGCAAAGGCATCGCGGATAATCTCGGCTTGCTGAAAGTAAAGGAAGGTGGAAAGTGTCGTATACAGAAGCATCAGAAGACAGATCCCGAGCAGGTAGGGCGAACCCAGGATCAAGCGCAATCCTGCGAGAATCCCTCCACCCATGGCCTTTTCATCGTTTCGACATACTTCTCCTTCAGTCGCATTCATTCGCTCACCGGCGCTCTGTTGCCAGGCGATGAGTCTCTTGACACACAGAACAGCAAGACCCAAAAAAGCGGCGGAGATCAGCAGCAAATTGGCCGGATCAAGATGGATGGCCAGCACAGTGGTCAGCGCCGGACCCGTCAGCGCACCCGCCGTGCCACCAGCAGCAATGAACCCGAACAAGCGCTTCGCCTGCTCGGAGCTGAATGTGTCCACCATAAAGCTCCAGAACACCGAGACAATGAACAGATTAAAAACACTCGCCCAGATAAAGAAAGCTCGTGCGATGTATGCGTGCGTGATATCCGTTCTAAACAACAAGAAAAAGACCAGTACGTTCGCGATAAAGAAATAATACACGTAGGGCAGGAATTTCCTGCGCGGATAGCGCGATGTGATCCAGCCGAAAAGCGGTACCGCCGCCAGCATGACCAGGAACGTGCCGGTAAACAGCCACTGGAGGTTCTTGACACCTCCGGCTATTCCCATTTCGTCGCGCATGGGACGCACGATGTAGTAGCCGCACAGAAGGCTGAAGAAATAGACAAACGACCACAACAAGGGTTTGATCTCACCCCGCTCTACATTCACAATCCTCCTCAACCAGGTGGAAACCATCGAATCGGCTGAACTCGAATCGTTCTTCGACGGACCGGGTCCACTCATGTCTCTAGTATCCACGCTCCACATTCACCTGTGACAGGAGTTTTTCCCCAGCGACATATCGACGCAGATTTTCCTGGGCCACCAGCCAGATGCGATCTCGCAACAATTCCGATCGATGGGCCACATGGGGGGTGATAATGACGCGGGGTTGATCCCACAGCGGGTGATCCGCCGGCAGAGGTTCTGGGTCGGTGACATCCAGTCCAGCTCCTGCCAGTTCACCTTCATTCAGCGCTTCAATTAGATCATCAGTTACGACGCTTTTGCCTCGTGCAATATTGATGAAATACGCCGTTTTCTTCATCGTTTTGAAGAAGTCTTGATCGAACATGCCGGTGGTCTTTGGTGTGAGCGGCACCGTGCTGATGATCACGTCGGCCCTGGCGGTCAGAGTGAGAAGCTCATCAGCGAGCCCCACGTAGCTGACGTAATCGGGCCCCTCGCGCCGGCTGTTGCGCGTGGCGATGACGTTCATGCCCAGCCCATGTCCGCGCCTGGCGGTCTCCGTCCCAATTCCGCCCAGGCCGACCACCAGCAGGGTCTTACCGTTGATTTCCCACACGGCATCCTGCCCGGGTAGTATCGGAGCATCCCATTCCCTCGTGCGCTTGATCGCAGCGTATTGATCAAAGCCGCGTACCAGCATCAACATCATCGTGATCGCATGTTCAGCAATGCTCGGCCCCGATAACCTCTGGGAATTCGTGAGTATCTTCTTTGAAGCTACGAACCCCTCGGATGACACGCAATTTTCGACCCCGACAGACAGCGAGTGAACCCAGTGTACGGATGACGGCTCTTCGAACAGCTCAGGAGAGCACCAACCGATGTAAACATCGGCGTCCCTCATTGCCTCGCGGATAGCTTCGGTCGTCTCGCCCGACGTAAACTCGATTCCCGCGAACGCTTTTTGCAGGTTCTGCATCCGGCTTTCATTTCCATAGACGACGACCTTCTTCGGCTTTCTCCACCCGGCCATGTCTCTGGACACCACCCGGCTTTCACGAAGACTGAATCCACGAATGACTTCCCTGACGGCTTCTGCCTCATCTGCGATGGTCGACACACTAGCGGCCAACAGGCATACACAAAGCAATCCCTTGATTCTCGGCATTTTCACGCTCCTGTGGTCGCTCAGTATACTCCGGCCCGGGCTCCCTCCCACCCCCGGCCTAGGCATCCAATCTCCTGCCCGTGACCACCGGCCCTTCCTGAAGAAGGGCTTCCCGCTGGTACTTTCTACGGGTTGCCCACCGGAACCGGGGAAATTATATTGACGAAGCCCGCAAAGATTGGCTTCTGGAGGACACCGCCGTGGAGATAAAAAAGACACTCATCGCCGTTGCAATCGGAATTCCGATCCTCGCGATCGTGATCGCACGCACGACCGAAGATTACGATGAAGCTCGTTCAAAAATGAGTTCCACAGAAATCCAGTTTCTTGATTCCAAACTCCTGAAAATCTCGAAGCGGATGGATAAGGAAGATCTCAAAGACCTCCTCGGCGCGCCACGAACCGAGATGGCCTTCGGCCTGGAATGGAAGGGTCCATCCTGGAGCCGGGTGCGTGTGTATTTCTCAGACGACGGCAAAGAAATCACCCGCGTCGCGTTCAGAAAGATCGGCAGCTTCGATATTGACTTCAAGCCGTGGGAACTCAGGAACGGCTGAACAGCGATAAGAAGCGCTGGCGGAATCCTGGATAGGTTGCAGACCCCGGTCTTCTCGCAGAGCAGGGTGCCAAGATTAAGCGATCCACATCCGCACGCAGCATTACCCAGGCTAGTCTGACAATTTCAGAACGCTGATCGCCAAGGCGCCTAAAATGGCCGCAAGTGGAAGTGTGATGATCCAGGCCAGCAGGATCTCGCCGAAGATCTTCCACCGAGCCTGCCGGGTGGCGGCTCCGATTCCGATAAGCGACCCGCAAGAAACGTGCGTTGTGGAGACCGGCAGGCCCAGTTTTGACGCACCGACGACCAGCAACCCGGTGACGATGTTGGCCACGAATCCCTGGCCGGGATTCATCGCCGTGATGCGATGAGACATCGTTTCCGCGACTCGTTGGGCGCTGAGCAACCCTCCGACTCCGATGGCCACTGCCACGCCGACGATGGCGGTGTTTGGGGCCAGCATCTCGCCCGCGAGAAGAAGCGCCGCGATCTTCGGTGTGTCATTCAGGCCTCGTGCGAAACTGACGACCCCCGCGCTCAGGTAGTGTGCGAGGTCCAGTGCTGGCCGCGCACTGATCCCAAGGAGCCTTCCCTGGTATCGAATCCGACAGGTCGTGGGAGTTCCGACGCTGATTGTTGACGGGCTGAAGGTCGTGACACCGAGCGCCGCTCCGGAAGTTGCAGGCGCTACAGCGACAACCTCACTCCCCACACACAGACAGGTCTCCTGCTGGATTCCCCAACGTTTCCTCAGATAGCTCAGAGGCGGATAAATTGCCAGCGCCGCCAGCGCCGCGATGAAAGGGCTGCCCAGAAGTGGCAGAACGAAGCCGTTCCCGAGCCTCGTCACGTTTATGCCGGTCGATGAAGCAAGGAAACTCGCTCCGATCAAACCACCGATCAGTGCGTGCGTTGTAGAGATTGGGAATCCGAAACGGGTCGCGAGAAGAACCGTCGCCCCCGCCGCCAGCGCGACCGCTGTCGAGAAGCGCGGATCAGCGGCAAGCTGCGGCGACACAAGTCCCTTTCCAGAGAAGGCCGCCAGAAGACCTCTCGCCACGATGAGAGCCGTCAGCGATCCGGCCAAGGTCGTGACGGTCGCCCAGGCAAGCGCACGCCGGTAGGATGTGCTCCCGCTCCCGAAGAGCGTGGCCACACCCTTGAAGTTGTCGTTCGCCCCGTTCGCGTAGGCGAGCAACAGGCCGATAGGGATTACTAAAACCAGGTCCAACTACCTCTCCCTCCTGTCTGACCCGGAGGTCCCAGAAGCACCCTAGTTCTGCTACAGCCACTTCGACCGTAAGTTCGCATCAATATGGATCTAATCGAACCACCAATCTAGACCGTCGTGGGTCTGAAACACTCCTGGGAGCCACGGAATTCCTTTCGATCGGCACCGGGTCGCCGGGCTCCCGACCCAGGACAGCCCCAGACCTGATTCCCTCAAATGACGAGCGCCCTGGTGGACCAGGGCAATCGAGAGTTCGCGCCTGTGCGCAAGTCGACGCCCGCGATTCATCCTTACCTTGCGGAGGATCGCACTCGAGTGGTCCTCTGACCGTCGGACCTGTCGGAGGGGAGCCATTACAGCACCCTCAACTGGACACGAGGCCCTGTTCTACGTTACGATTTGTGGATAACTCAGGCTGAAGATTCAGGATTTATGGTTCTCCAGGGGATAGTGGGTTGTGTTATACCTACCCTGGCAACAACGTG
>CBEVTG010000204.1:0-4584 GCA_965552745.1 uncultured bacterium | reverse complement strand
GCGCCGGCCGGACGGCGGTTACTACTTCTGGCTGGAGCTGGCGGATTCTATTGCTGCCAGCGAGCTGCGGAGGAAAGGGATAGAGAAGCGGGTGAATTTTCAACCTGGTGAAAATTTCTCGAGCTGCGGGAGGCTGAATAAATACGTGCGCATCAGTTTCGCCCATCACGACGATGCTACGATCCGCGAGGGAGTCGCGCGACTGGGCAGGTTGCTCCGGACGTGACGGGATCGTCCCGGCCGTAACTCTTCTGGCTAAGCGGGCGCTCAGGACACGAGTGGCAGGGCGGCGACGCGGACTTCCAGTGTCTCAGAGCCGGCCAGGATCTGCAGGGCGGTTCCCGCTTCTGCGTGCACGGTCTTGACGTAGCCGAGAGCAACGGGCTCACCGAGCGCTGGAGAGTCGACGGCGCTGGTCACCCAACCGGCAGGTTGCCCGCCGACCAGAAGCTTTGACCCGGCGGGCGGGGGGCCGACCGCGCCGGGCAGGCGCAGGCCGACCAGGTGGCGCTGGACTTTCTGGTAAGTGTCGAGCCGGGCCACGACCTCCTGGCCGATGTAGCACCCTTTGTCCCAGCTGATTGAACCGTCCAGGCCGGCTTCAAGAGGGTTGATCTCCTCACTGAGCTCGGACCCGTAGGCCGCGTGTCCATTTTCGATGCGCACGGCTTCGTAATCCTCCAAACTCGCGGCTCGCAGACCGATCACGGATCCGGCTTCCAGCAGATGATCCCTCCAGTGTGCGGCGCGCTCCGCGGTCACCCAGAGAGCAAGGTTTCGTCGACACGGCCCGTCCGTGGAGAGCAGGAACCCGTCTTCGTCCGGCAACCTGCGGATCCCGACATCCGGAAGCGTCGAAGCTTCCTCGAGGCCGGCGGCGGTGAGCACCTCGACGGCGCGCGGACCCAGGATGCACAGCAGGGAGCTGGATGAGGTTTCCTCCTGCGGCTTGAAGTCGTCCCGCAGGGTGTAATGCTTCAGGTGGTGAAGAGACGGAGCTGCGTCGCTGCGGGCGCTCAGGATGCGCGCCTCCTCCTCGAGCGCGTAGACGGTCAAATGATCGACGATCCGGGCCTTGTCGGTCAGCAGGACCGCCGTGCGTCCCTGGCCCGGGCGCAGGGAGTTCAGGTCCTGGGTGGTCATGCGGTGCAGGAGAGCGAGCCGCTTCTCGCCCGTCACCCGCACGCGCGCGCGGGTCGGGCTCTCGACGAGGGCTGCAGAATGGCGTAGTGCCTGGTAGCCGGTTGATTCAGGCATCAAGAAACTCGGGCTCGACCTTGTTCGGAAACGCACCCGCCCGGTGCCCCTCCTCCAGGAAGGTGCGCAGCGCTTTGCGTCCGATCGAGCCGAGCTCGACGGTGAAGGAGTTCACGTACATCCCCACGAAGCGATCGGCGCGCTCGCGCTCCAGGCCGCGGGCGTAGGTGAGGGCATGATCCAGGGCAGGTTTGCGGTTCTCCAGGCCATACTCGATGCTCGAGCGCAGCAGGCGAGCCAGGTCTCGCCCCATCTCCGGACCCAGATCGCGGCGTACCGCGTTCAGACCCAGGGGCAACGGCAGGCCCGTCTCCCGCTTCCACCAGGCGCCGAGATCCACCACCAGTGACAGCCCGGATCGGGTGTAGGTAAGCTGCCCCTCGTGGATCAGAAGGCCCGCTTCGACCTCACCGGCCTCCACCGCGGGCAGGATGCGGTTGAACGGCATGACCTTCGTGCGGCACTCGCCCAGATAGAGGCGCAGAGCCAGGGCCGCGGAGGTCAACTTGCCGGGAATGGCAATCGTGCAGGCGCGCAAGCCGTCCCGATCGATCACCCGGCGCGACACCACCACGGGGCCGTACCCGTCCCCGATGCTGGCGCCACAGGAGGTGAGTACATACCCCTCGCACAGGTACGGGTAGGCGTGGGCGGAGAGGGCTGTAACCTCCAGCTCGCCTTCCAGCGCCCGGCGATTGAGTGTCTCAATGTCGCTCATGACCTCGGCGATTTCGTAGCGGCCGGTATCCAACTTCCCCGAGGCCAGGGCGTAGAACATGAAGGCGTCATCGGCATCCGGCGAGTGGCCGATGCGCACACGAACTCTTTTCTCATTCATAGATTCAGGATCGTAGCATCGCCCGCGCCGGAGCGTCAAAAAGAGCCCTGCACTCAGAACCCGACAGGCCGGTCCTGGTTCTGCTCGTCCAGCCAGGCAGCGAGAGGAGCAAAGTAATCCAGGATGGCCGTGGCATCCATGCTGCGCTCCCCCGTGAGCGCTTCGAGAGCATCCGGCCAGGGGCGGCTCATGCCCATCTCCAGCGTCTTTTTCAGGCGCTCGCCCGCCGCCGCATTGTCATAGATCGAGCAGAGGTGGAGCGGCCCTTCGTACCCGGCCTCTTCACACAGGGCGCGGTGGAACTGGAACTGCAGGATACCGGCGAAAAAATAACGGCTGTAAGGCGTGTTGGCCGGGATGTGGTACTTGGCTCCCGGATCGAAGTCCGCCTCGCTGCGCGGCACGGGTGCGTCGATCCCCTGGTATTCGCGGCGCAGATCCCACCATGACTTGTTGTAGTCGCCGGGGGATGTCTCTCCGGTGAAGACCTTCCAACGCCACTGGTCCACCAGCAGGCCGAAGGGCAGAAAGGCCACCTTCTCGAGCGCCATTTTCATCAGCAGTTCGAGATCGCCGCCGGGCGGGGGCGCTTCATCGAGGAGGCCGATCTGTTGCAAGTAGCTCGGGGTGACCGAGAGGGCCACAGTATCGCCGATCGCCTCGTGGAATCCGTCGTTGGCACTGTCCCGGAAAAGCGGCGGTTGATGGCTGTAGGCGCGCTGGTAAAAGTTGTGTCCGAGCTCATGGTGAACGGTCGCGAAGTCTTCCTCGTTGATCTCGACGCACATCTTGATGCGCAGATCCTGCTCGAGATCGATGTCCCAGGCGCTGGCATGACACACGACGTCATGATCCACAGGCTGGGTAAAGAGGGATCGCTCCCAGAACGAGTCGGGAAGGGGATCAAAGCCGAGCGACACGAAGAACCGCTCCCCGAAGCGCACCATGCCCCGCTCGTCCACGCTCCGAGCCCGCAGAATTTGCGTCAGATCGAAGGTTTGCGCCTGCTGCGGGGGCCCAACCAGGGGGTAAATATTGATCCAGCCCTGGCTCCACATGTTTCCGAGCAGATGCGCCGGAATGAGACCGTCCTCGGGCACCAGCCTCGTCCCGTAATGCTTCGCGAGGGAAGCTCGCACGTGCGCGTGCAGAGCGAGGTACAGAGGCCGTACCTCCTGCCACAGACGCTCCATGTCGGCCATCGTCTCTTTCGGGGGCATGTCGTAGTTCGACAGCCACATCTCGCTGAGGTCGGCGAAGCCGAAAGCGCGGGCTCCCTCGTTGCCCAGCTCGACAAACCGTTCGTAGCGCGGGCGCATCGGCGGCGAGATAGTCCTCCATCCCTGCCAGGCTTTCAGAAGCTCCTCCGGATCGCGGCTGGTGGCCATGACGCGCGACAGCTGAGCCAGGTCCCGGCACTCGCTTTCCTGCCCTCCGGGGCAGTACTTTCCCTTGCCGTAATCGCTCTCGAGGCCCGCGGCCAGCATCGAAAGCTCCTCCTGTTTTGCGGGATCGCGCGGCGCCGGAAGGACGAGCGAGCGCCGCAGGAGCTTGATCTTTCGCTCCACATCCCCGGGAAGCTCCAGGTCGTCGAAACGAGTCGATTCCTCGGCCAGCTCCAGGGTGACGGCGATCACGTCCTGGTACGCCTTGGCGGCGAGTCGCTCCGTGTCGTCGGTAATGAAGGTGCTCTGCACCCATGAGGCCCGCTGGTGGGCGATCCACAGGTCAACCAGGCGCGCCTCCGCCGCTTCTATGAACGTCCGGGCCTGTTCGGCGTCGACCGGATCCGGCCCGCCGCTCGCGCAACTGAGCAGGGTCAGCGCGATACAAAAAGGCAGTGCCATGAGCAGGCAGGCCGCCATCAGAAATCTCAATCCATGACATGTCTTACGATGCATAGTCCGGTTCCTCTCGATCGAGAATTCGCAGCAGAGCGGCAAAGTGTTGCTCCGCCTGCTCGGCCTGATCGTCTTCGCCCTGGGCCGCGGTATGCTCAGCGGCCGGCGCCGGGATCAGTCGGGTCTTGCGGCCGCCGCTCTCGGCAAGGATCTGAACCTGACTGGCACGCTCCAGGAAGTAGAGCAGGTGAAACGCTTCAGCCACGGTGCGGCCGGTTGTGATGACGCCGTGGTTGGCCAGGAACAGCACCGAGTGATCGGCCAGGGTCCGCGCGATCCTGGTTCCTTCATCGTCGTCGAGCGCCAGGCCGTTGTAATCTTCGAGGTAGGCGATGCAATCCCGAAACTTGAGGCTGTTCTGGTGCACCATCTCGAGGCGTCCGCCCTCGCGACAGGCGATGGCCGTCGCATAAGGCATATGAGTGTGCAGCGCGCAGCGAAAGCGCCGCGGATCGGCCCGGTGCACGGCGGCATGGATGTGGTAGGCGGTCGGCTCCACTTCATGCTCTCCTTCGATCTTGTGCCCTTCCAGATCGACGAGCAGCAGATTCGAGGCCGTGACCTCTGACCAGTGTAACGGGTATGGGT
>CBEVTG010000203.1:0-4617 GCA_965552745.1 uncultured bacterium | reverse complement strand
CAGGTGGATCACCGGCGCCATTCCTCCGTCGTTGGTGCGCTGGATTTCGGGATCGACGCCGAGGGTGCCCTCCTGGAGGCTCCAGTAGGTCCACATCGGAACATCGTGGCGAACCTTGCCAGCGCCTTGCTTCAGCGATACCTTCTTCGGCAAATCCAGCAGATCCCAGGTTTGCTTGACCCAGGGGCCGCAGCCCACGACCACGTAGTCGGTATCGATGGTTCCGCGGTCGGTCTCGACACTTGCAAGCGACTTTCCTGAAAACTTGAAGCCGTTCACGCGGACGCCGGTGACGATACGCACGCCCTCGTTCTCGGCTTTGGTGGCGAGGCCGTAGATGCTTGCGGCGTTCCTGGCGTAACCGCCCCGTTTCTCGTGGAGCACGGAGGTGACGCTCCGGGCCTGCCAGTCGTGGAACAGGTTCTTCATGTAGCGATCACAGTCGGCTTCACCCTCGACGAACACGGACTCATATCCGATCTCCTTCTGCTGCCGGGCGATCGACGCGACGTCTTCGTGCATGGTTTCCGGGCTGATCTGCATGTAGCCGACCGGGAGGTAGGCGAATGCCTCCGGGTCGCTTTCCCAGATCTCCACCGAGTGAACCATGAGCTCGCGCATGGCGGGCTGGAAGTAATTGTTGCGGATGACGCCGCAGGCGATCCCGGAGGCTCCGGCCGCGATGCCGCTCTTGTCCAGAACCAGGATGTCGCGACCGCTGCCTTTCTGGCGGGCTCTGAGCTCGAGGGCAAGATGGTACGCGGTGCTGAGGCCGTGAATGCCGGCACCGATGATCAGATACTTCACGTGTGAGGGGAGCGCCATTCAAATCCACTCCGTGAAATCAGCAGCACGACCGGAGTTCCTGAAACACTCCGGTTTCCACCCGAAGCACTTGACGGTAGGTCCATTTATATACCATAATCACACCCTATTGTAAACCAATTCTACCAAGAGGTGCCGTATTGGATCAACGCCGGGCTGGTGGTCTGAGGCAGGAGACACCCGGGGAGAGAACATCCGCTCCGGAAGCTTCAGCTGCGCTCGTGGCCCGTCAGGTCGGGGCGCGCCTGCGGGGATCGGCGGCCATCGCGGCGCAGCTCCAACGCGCCATTCTGGAGGGCGCGCATGCGTATGGAGACAAGCTGGCGCCGGAACGGGATCTGGCCCGCATCTTCAAGGTTTCCCGGACGACCGTGCGCAGCGCGCTGCAGCGGCTCGAAAATGCGCGACTGGTGGTAAGGCAGGTCGGCAGCGGCACGTACGTCTCCTACCGCCCCAGTCCGAAGGAAGGTGAGATCGCCGAGATCACGAGCCCGCTCGAGCTCATCGAGGCGCGTCTCGCGATCGAGCCCCAGATGACGCGCCTGGCAGTGGCGAACGCCACGGCAAGAGATCTCGATCGCCTGGGCGAAACCCTTGCACGACTCGAAGCTTCCGGAAGCGATCCGGAGCACTTCTCCCGCTGGGACGAGGAGTTCCACCTCCGCCTGGTTGAATGTACCCACAATCCGTTGCTGGCGTGGATCTACCGCGAGGTCAACGAAGTGCGCGGCCACACCCAGTGGAACGCGAGAAAGGACAAGATCCTCACCCCCGGGCGGATCACCGAGTACAACCGGCAGCACCGCAGGCTTTACGATTGCCTCCACAGCCGTGACCTCGAGGGATCGATCAGGGCCATCACCGAGCATCTCGAGGAAGCCCGCGCCGATCTCCTCGGTGTGGACGGCGACTGATCCCGCCGCCGCACGGTCAAGCGGAACGATCCTTTCCGAACCTTGCCCCCTTCAGATGGCGAGGGCTCTTACCTTGGTGGGGTCTGGAATCTCCTTGGACGCGCAGTTGATGATGCCGCCGGCGTTCGCCAGGATGTATCCGTCGATGGGCCGCACGTCGTAGTCCGGAAATGCATCCTGATGGATGCGAACAACCTGGTCATCATATTTTCCCAGATCATAGGTCGGCAGGATGATGCGGCCGTTCACGAACAGGCTGTTGGCATAGAAGCCATGGGCGGTGTGTTCGTCCATGGGGACCCTGTGCGGGTGGTCCTCGACGAACGGCACATCCACGACGTCCCAGCCCATCTTCTCGAATTGTCTCCGAGTCTGGCGAAGATAGATATCGATTGCCGAATCCTTTACCGTTGAATGGGCGATCAGAATCCGGTTCGAGTCGACGATCTTGATGTTGTTCAGGTGGCCCAGCTCATCACCGGGCTCCATGTCGATCATGATCAGCTTGTCCGCTCCCAGCCAGTACTCGAGCTTGGCATACAGGTTCGGCACATGGGCGTTGTCCATCAACACCCGCCGGGTCATCAGGTAGGTGCCTTCGCCGTTTGTCAGCAGGTTGCCCCCGTCAATCTTGATCTCGCGGCAGCGGTGCGGGCG
The DNA here is from genome assembly GCA_965552745.1 of uncultured bacterium. Lineage (GTDB taxonomy): Bacteria > Acidobacteriota > Polarisedimenticolia > JAPUKU01 > JAPUKU01 > JAPUKU01. The sequence continues at coordinate 2,221 of CBEVTG010000203.1, read as the reverse complement.
GAAGCCGGCAGGCAGGAAAAACTTGTCGTCATTGGCCACCGAGTCCGGGCTGATCTCGCACCAGCGCGGCGAAAAGCCAGCGAACGTAAATTGATTGGCCACAGGCTCTCCTGAGTAAATATCGACACCATAGAGAGGGCTGCAGTCCCGGCACCAGATATCGCCCAGCGGTGAGCGGATGGGCACGACCGACTCGCGGGCGATACCGTTGGCTTCCAGCCAGGCCATGGCGGTAGCTCCAAGAAAATTGTCGGGCACGCGCAGGAATGTCTGCACGTGATCCAGGTGTCCGATCCAGTCCCTGTACACCTTCCACAGGGGAGGGAAGAAGACCGGAAACGACAGGTGCACCCCCTTCATGGGAGCCCATTCCGGAACCATCCGGAAGCCGTTACACGGATCGAGGTTACAACCTTCGTCGCCCCAGAGAACCGTGCCGTCATCCATGAGTCGCTGGAACGACGGCATCCTCTGATGGGCGGAGTTGATGGCGTTCAAACTGACGTCGGCGTCGTTCAGACCGAATGCGTTGAGAAAGTCGAGGCCCGTCCTGGCATCGGCAAAAGGCTTCTTGACCCACTCGAGGGGGTAGTGGCGCAGGGTCTCCGGAGCCCGTTTGCTGTATTTTTCGACGACTTCATTCCAGTACTTGTGGTTGAAGGACCAGAACGGGTAGGGAGCAAACAGGCGCTCGCTCTCGGCTGTCTTCGGATCCTCCCTGTTGACGGGCTTCGGGACTACCATCTCCGTGCCTCCTCGAGTGCTGTTCTAATCCTTCCTGGTGGTCGATACGTCCGGAATTTCCTTGCTGCCACAGTATAGCCCACCACCGACGAGCGTCATGATCGACACGTCGATGGGGATAGCCTGGTAGCCGGGGAGAGCTTTCTGATACGCCTCCAGCGCTTCCTCGTTGTACTTCTCGATTCCCGCATAATCGTACGACGGCACGATGACGCGCTTGTTCATCAGCAGGCAGTTCGCATACATGACAGGGTTGACGAACTCCCCCCCGGGCATCGTCCTGGAGAACCGCTCCGGGCAGGGTACATCCACAACGTCGTATTTCAAGCTGTTCAGGAGGTTACGCACCTTCGAAAGGTAGTTGTAGACCGGCGTGCCCTTCTTGTCAGGTTTTCCAACCAGTACCTTCCCTGGAGCCACGAACCGAAAGTGGTTGATGTGGCCCAGTGCATCCCCTGGTTGTTCATCGATGAAGATCATCCGGTTGGCGCCCAGCCAGGATTCGAGCTTCGGATACAGGTTCGGGATCGACTCGTTGTCCCACAGAATCCTGCGGGTCATGATGTAGGTTCCGGCCCCGTCCGTGGTCTGGACGTACCCCCCGTCAATCATGATCTCCGTGCGGTATACCTTGAACCCTTCCGCCCAGGTGAATTTTGAATCTACATCCACGTTCGTCTTGAAGTCGCTCCTGTACTCCTCGCCGTACGCGGCAAACGAGAACTCGTGAGCGACCGCCTCACCGGTGTAGGTGTTAACACCGTAGAGGGGAGCGAAATCCTTGCCCCAGAGATCGCCTACCGGGCCCGGAATCGGCCGCACCTTGTGCAGATTTATGCCATTGCTATCGAGCCAGGCCAGTACGGCTGCTCCGAGGTGTCCCTCCGGGATCCTGAGGAAGGTCGTGACGTGATCGCATGCCGCAATCGCCTGCCGGTACGAGTCCCAGAGCGGGGGATAGAAGACAGGCCAGTGGATGAGCACTCCGGCCATCGGCTCCCATTCAGGGATCTGCCGGAAACCGTAAGAGGGGACTTTGTCGAACTCTCCGTCCTTCCATTGCACCGAGTCCTGGGTTTTCAGATCCTCGAACGTGGGCAACTTGGCGAGGATCTCCTCGATCTTTCCCGGTACAACCGTCTCCGCACCGACCTGGATATCACGCAGGAACTCGACGGCGCTTGCAGCATCGTGGGGGGGTGTATAGACCCACCTGAAGGGATAGGACGACAGGATCTTGCGCTGATCTCCTTTCAGCCCGTCCAAGTATCTCTTCCAACGCTCATAACGCATGTCCCAGAAAGGAGTTGCTATGTAATTCCTGAACTTCTCCGCCTTTTTGCTCATCTCACTTCTCCTCGATGGATGCTCCTCCGGTAAATTGCCTCTGCGTGGCGGCTTCACGCTGTGAATAGAGCCACAGCGGGAAGTAGGACGCCAGCACGAGGAACCCCACCCATATTGCCGTCCACCCACT
>CBEVTG010000202.1:0-4619 GCA_965552745.1 uncultured bacterium | reverse complement strand
GAACGAGTCCAAGGCCAGCCACAGAATCTTCCTGGAGCTGGTGGCCCGGGGGCCGGTGGCGACCAGTGGGGCTCCTTCGTACCCGAGTCGTTCAAAGCGCAGGCTGGCGATCGCCACGCCCGAGTCCTCTAGAGCCGTCTCGAGCAGGCGCTGGCCGGCCTTCTCCAGGTTGGGGATTCGCTCGCGGGTCAGGGGCACAAACTCGGGGGAGCCGATGAGCTCCGCGGTTGCGCCTTCGACGCGTTCCTTTAGCCAGGTGGTGAAATCTCCGTGACAGCGCTCGTGGAGCTCGAGAACTTGCGCCGGGTCGAGCCTGAATCGCAGGTGGATGGTGGCAACGACCGCCGCGCCTTCGGGTGTTTCCAATCGCAGCGATTCACCATCACCAAAAACCTGTTCGCCCGCACCGGTGTCATAGTGGCTCACCCGGAACAGTCCCGGTGGAGCCACATGCCACCCGGGTGCCAGCAAAACGGGGGCTGTTTTGAAAAGACGAGCGTCCCGGACAGCGAGTGTCCCTTCGGCTACGTGGCGTACGCTGATCCCCAGCAGCGCCACCACTGCGGCCCCCAGAGCGATCAGTCCAATTGTGCGGCGCCGGGATGGTGAGGCCCCGGATCGAGAGAAGTTGGCACTGGCAGAGTTTTCCCTCATAGCGGCTAGGAACGTAGCTGCTTGAGCTCTGCTTCGAGCTCCGCGATGCGATCCTCGAGCCCCCGTGTCACCGCGCCGGTTTCCTCTTCGGTGAATCGCGGTTTGATGTGCTGGGGACAATTGACGTCCCAGGCTTCCAGGTGAAACAGAAAAACACGTTCGGGCCGTGCTTTGTAGTTGGAGTCTGACAGTTTATCCAGGAGCTGGCGATTGTCCTCAACCACTTCGGCGCGGCCCCACATCTTCACTCGCCGGCGATTGGGGTAATCCATCATGAATATGAAAGCCTGGCTGTTCTCAGCCAGGTTGCCCATCGATATGTACTGGCGGTTGCCACTGAAGTCGGCAAACGCCAGCGACTTCTCATCGATGACCTTGAGAAATCCTTTCGCTCCGCCGCGGTGCTGGATGTAGGGCCGGCCGTCGCCGCTTGCGGTTCCGAGGTAGAACGAGTCGCGCTCGGCAATGAACTCGCCCAGCTCCGGGGTCACCTTGTCATTCCACCCGCCGCGCTCCTCCATGGAGGAGTAGCCTTTGCGGGAGCCGAGCCGCTCCTGGATAGCTTTGACCGCCGGAGTGAAAGCGATGTCGCTGACGATGCGTTTCATGGCACGTTCTCCTTTACGGTCCGGACCTTCACTCATCCTTCCCGAGCGCGAAGTGTCTCGTATTTAGCAAACGTGCAGCCGAAACATTTTGACTCTTACGTCAACGCGTATCGCGCTGATAATAATGAGCGTCTAAGGATCGGCCCCCGCACGCTCGTAGCGGATTTCACCGTCCACCATCGTTATGTCGGCCCGGATTTTCATCAGTTGATCGGCTGAGGCGGTCAACGAATCCCCTGAGAGCACGACCAGATCAGCCAGCTTGCCGGGCTCGAGAGAGCCGCGCGTCTTTTCCTCGAAGCCGGCGCGCGCGGCGTAGATCGTGTGCATGCGGATGACGTCCATGGGCGAGACGGCTTCGTCGGGTGAGATGGACGCACCGGTGCGGCTTTTTCTCGTCACCGCACGCTCGATGCTGAACATCGGGTTAATGCTAAACGTCTGTGTGCCCGCCGAGTCGGCATTGCCCGGGGGCTGGAATCCCATCTCGAGAAGCGTCGTTAACGGATACCAGATCTCGCCAGCGGGCACGGACCCATCCGCCCACATGAAGGCGACGGTAGGAACGGGAATGATTCCCAGACGTCTGGCGCGCTCCAGTGCCTTCCGGCTGAACAGCGCGTTTCCCATGTGTTCGATGCGGTGCCGGTGATCGGCACTCGGGTGAGCCTCGAGTGCCGCCTCGAAAGCGTCCAGCGCGATGTCCTGGGCGCGGTCGCCGATGGCGTGGAGCCATAGCTGCCAGCCAGCGCCGTGCGCAGCCGTGACCTCACGCGTGAGCTGTTCCGGAGATCGCGGCAGGCCGGCGTCGCCTCCTGCCTCCGGTCGTGAGCCGTAATTGACCGACATCGCATCGCTGCCGTCCACGAAGATCTTGATCGCTCCGATCTTCAGCCAATCGTCTCCCCAGCCGGTGCGGATTCCCAGCTTCAGTAGCGAGTCAACGTCGGAGAGCGGCTGGTGGCCCGGAGCGGCCGTGATGTTGAGATGGACACGGACGGGGAGCTCACCGTTCTCCCAGAGATCCTGGAACGCGCGAACGCCGCCGGCCGATGCCGGCAGCGCGTAGACGGTGGTCACGCCCTGCTTGAGAAAGATATCGTCGAGCGTGCGGCGGATGGCTTCGCGCACTTCGTCATACGGGTAGGGCGGGATGGCGAGAACATCAAACGCCTCGAGGAGAATTCCGGTGGGATTGCCGTCCGGGCCCCGCTCGATGCGGCCCCCGGGTGGATCGGGCGTGTCACGCTCAATGCCACTGACTTCGAATGCTTTCGAGTTGACCACCTGCTTGTGCATGCTCCAGCGCAGAACTACAGGGTGATCGGGCAGCGCCCGGTCGAGCTCCTCCCGGCCGGGCATCGGCTGCCCATATGTTCCCTGGCCCACGATCCAGGTTCCGGCGGGAACCTTGGCCGCCTGCCGGACCACCTTTTCGAGCACCGCGGCGCTCGATGCGAGCGGCGGGCTGTGGATGTCGAGGCGCAAGTGCAGAAAGTAGGCGGTGTGCTCGACGTGGTTGTGGGCGTCGATGAAGCCGGGCACCACGGTACGTCCCGCCAGGTCCACGATCCGGGTCTTCGGCCCGATCCAGCGGGAGATCTCAGAGTCGGACCCGACGGCGGCGATCTGGTTGCCACGGATCGCCACGGCCTGCGCGATCCGGTCATCAGGATCGACGGTGATCACCTTGCCACCTTTTAGGACTGTATTGGCAGCCTCGGAATCACCGCGCTCGGGGGAGAGAGAGCAGACCTGCAGAATCAAGCAAAGGAATGTGGAAAGGAGGAATGCTCTGAGAAGTGGTGAAGCGCTCATTTTGTCAGGCCCGTCTGCGACAGATAGGCGATGCCGAACCGGATAGCTCTCACAACGATTCTCGGACCGCTTCAAGATTTCGGTACGGCGAAGGTGCCGTCATGGTAGAGCAGCCGGCCGTGCCCATTCAAGGCTTTATCAGCGATGTTCATGCGGCCCCTGGGGACGAAAGAGGAAAATGAGCAGCGCCGCGGGTCCTGCAATCAGGTTGACCACGGCGAGCAGCGGAAACACCCAGTCCTGCCGGAAGATGAAGCCTCCTGAAAGGAGCGCGATCTGAATCACGAAGTAGGCCAGCGTCAGGCGAACCATTATCGATCCTCAGGATCCATTTCGACGAGCCCTCATGTGGCAACCGAAGAAGACCAGAAAGGAGAACACGAACGTGGCAAAGTTCGAGGGGATCCCCGTTTCCTCCGCCGCCAGCACCTGCCACATGATGTAGAACAGGCAGCCAGCGGCGAGCGTTAACCAGCCCGCCTGGGGAACGCGCCTGCGCAAGAAGAGGCCTCCGACCACCGGAAAGAAGAAAACCGCCGCCGTAAACCCTCCTATGTAGTACCAGGCGCGTGCCACACCCCCTTCGTAGAGGCGGGTGGTGCCGATCAGGAACACGCATAGCACGGGGATCATGAGCCGGTTGGCGCGCACGATCTTCTCCTCGGACATCTTGAAACCGAACGTGTCCTGGAAGATGTTCTTGACGATCACCGTGGATCCCCATAGCAGGCTGGTATCGAGCGTCGACATGGCGGCGGCCGCCAGGCCGACCATGAACAGGCCTCGCGCACCGGCCGGCAGGGTGCCGAAGATCGTGTGCCAGATCCCTTCAGACGGAGGAAGCTCCGGGTAAAGAGCCCGTGCCGCCAGCCCCACAAGAACCATGACGGCGCCGTAGCTCACGCCCAGGGCCAGGACCAGCAGGTAGACGATCTTGATGTCCCGCCCCCGGCGCGCCGCTCCAAAGCGCTGGTAGACCTGCGGCGCCGTGTAGAGAGCCAGGGCTGTGACGCACCACGAAAGGGTGCTCGGTACGCTCTCTCTTCCAAGCGGATCCAGCAGCTTCGGGTCCTGGGGTTCGAGCACGGCCGCCAGGCCGGAGAAGCCGCCAACGTCTTCGAGCAGGAAGTAGGCGAGGAGCCCGGCGCTGGCGGTCATGACCGCGAACTGGAACAGATCGGTCACGGCTTCCGCCCACAGACCGGAGACGGTGGTGTAGAACATCACCACGACCGCGCACAGGCAGACGGTCGGCAGGATCGGCAGGCCGAGGATCAGGTGCAGCGCCTCCGCCACGATGAACAGGTGAACTCCCTCGAAGACGAGCTGGACCAGGATGAGAAAGGCGCCGAGGTTCCCGGTCCTTTGCCCATAGAGGTGGGCCAGGAGGTCCGGAAGTGTGTACACGGTTTCGGGGATCCGATCGCGAAACCTGGGGCCGACCCAGAGGGCGAGCGGAATGCGAAACACGGCCGTTGGCAGGATGTAGATAAACAGCAGCGCCATGCCGTTGGACCACACTTCCTCGGCCTGGCCCAT
>CBEVTG010000201.1:0-4641 GCA_965552745.1 uncultured bacterium | reverse complement strand
TCGCCTTCGGGTAGACGAGCAATCTGTCGATTACCCAGGTCCAGCGATCGAGCATGTAATCGAGCAGGATCGTGGAATCGGGCAGGATGACCCGTTCCACGGAAGAGTGGGAGATGTCGCGCTCGTCCCACAGCGCGACGTTCTCGAGTGCCGCGTGGGCGTTTGAGCGCAACAGGCGGCTGAGGCCGCACAGTTGCTCGCACTGCACCGGGTTGCGCTTGTGCGGCATGGCCGAGGAGCCCTTTTGACTCCGCGCGAAAGGCTCCTCGAGCTCGCGGATCTCCGTGCGCTGCAGCGAGCGGATCTCCACCGCGCCCATCTCGATACAGGCGGCGGTGATGGCCGCGGCGCACAGAAACTCGGCGTACCCATCGCGAGGCACGACCTGGTTGCTCACCCGCGCCGGACTCAAATCGAGCTGTCGGCAGACATATTTTTCGACGATCGGATCGAGCTGCGCGTAGGTTCCGACAGCACCGGAGATCTTTCCGATCGAGACCGCCTCGCGCGCCCGCTCGAGGCGTTCGCGGCAACGGCGCATCTGCTCGTACCACAGGGCCAGTTTGAGCCCCAGCGTCATCGGTTCGGCGTGCACTCCGTGCGTGCGGCCGACCATCACCGTGCGCCGGTGCTCGAGGGCACGACGCCGCAGGCTGTCCAGCAGCCGGTCCACGCCCTCGACGAGCAGCCCCGCCGCCCGCCTCAGCCTCAAAGCCATCGAGGTGTCGAGCACGTCACTCGAGGTCATCCCCAGGTGCAGGTAGCGCGCGTCCTCGCCCGCGTGCTCCGCCACCGCGCTCAGGAAGGCGATGACGTCGTGGCGCACCCGCTTCTCGATCTCCTCGACACGCGCCACATCGAACCGCGCTTTCTTGCGCAGCCGGGCAGCCGCCTCCGGCGGCACCTGGCCAGTCCGCGCCATGGCCTCACAGGCCGCCAGCTCCACCTCGAGCCACGAGTCGTATTTCGTCTGCTCGGTCCAGATGCGGCCCATCTCCGGGCGCGTGTAACGTGCGATCATTCAGATCACTCCGTCCCCGTGTGTCCGAACCCGCCGGCCCCTCTGCGTGTCTCAGACAGTTCGGTCACTTCGCGCGGCTCACCCTGCAGGACGGGCGCGATCACCAGCTGGGCAATGCGCTCGCCGCGCTCCAGCCGCACCGGCTCGGGCCCCAGGTTGATCATCAGAACCTTGATTTCTCCGCGGTAGTCCGAATCGATCGTGCCGGGCGTGTTTAGCAGCGTCAGTCCATAGCGCACGGCCAGCCCGCTGCGCGGACGCACCTGCCCTTCCGTGCCCTCAGGCAGCGCCACGGCGAACCCGGTTGGCACCAGAGAGCGCGCACCGGGATCCAGCGCCAGCGGCTCAGTCAGGCAGGCGCGCAGATCCAGCCCGGCGCTTCCTTCGGTGGCGTAGGCCGGAACGGGTAAATCAGAATTGTTTTCCGTTCGACGAAAGAGAATAATCTTGTCGCCCGGCACCACACTTACCCCCCGTCCCTCAGAACTCCAGATCGCCGCGCGTGATGCGCAGGTTCGAGAGCTTCCCGAGCGCCGCCAGCGTGCAACCGCTGGAGTTGAAGAGGCGATTCGCAAGCGCCTGCAGATCTTCAGCGCTCACCGATTCGATCCCCTTCAAGAGATCCTCCATGGTGAACTGGTGGCCGAAGTAGATATCCTGCTTGGCAAGGTTGGACATGCGGCTGGAGGTCGATTCCAGGCTCAGCATGAGACTCCCCTTGAGGTGATCCTTGGCGTCACGGATCTCCTGACCGGAGACGGTCTCGTTCTTCAGCCGGCGGAACTCCTTCAGGACCAGATCGATCACCTGGCGCGTCTGGTCGTGTCCGGTGGCGGCGTAGACGAGGAGATAACCCGTGTCCAGATACGACGACACGGACGAGTAAACGGAGTAGGCCAGCCCCTTTTCCTCGCGGATGATCTGGAACAGGCGGCTGCTCATGGTGCCCCCGAGCAGCGTGTTGAGGACGTAACCGGTGAAACGATCCTCCGATTTGTGCGGGAACGCCTTCACCCCGAGGCAGAGGTGGACCTGCTCCAGGCTGTCCTTGTCCTGGAGCGCCAGATCGGCGACTTCCTGCGGCGGCCGGGTGGGCGGGTCCGGCGTGCCGTTCTGGAGGGATTCGAACGCCTTGCGGATCTTGTCGGTGGCGGCCTGGTGCTCGAGGTTTCCGGCGACCGAGATGAGCATCCTCCCCGGCTGGTAGGAGGATCCGAAGAAGTTCAGCAGGTGCTGGGGGGTGAGCCCGCCCACCGACTCGAGCGTGCCCTGGATCGGACGTCCCAGAGGGTGCCCGCGCCAGAACGTCTCGCTGAAAAGGTCGTAGACCCGCTCATCCGGAGTGTCCTCGACCATGCGGATCTCCTCGAAGATCACCTTGCGCTCCTTCTCGATGTCCTCCGGGTCGAAGCGGGGGTTCAGAACGATGTCGGAGAGAAGATCGAGGACGATCCCAAGGTGCTCGTCGAGCACCTTGCCGTAGAAACAGGTGTATTCCTTGGCGGTGAAGGCGTCGATCTGGCCGCCGATCGAGTCGATCGCCCTGGCGATCTCCTGCCCGGTGCGGCGGCGCGTCCCCTTGAACAGGAGGTGCTCGATGAAGTGCGAGATGCCGTTCTCCTGCTCGATCTCGTGGCGCGATCCTTTCTTGAGCCAGATGCCGAGGGAGATCGAGCGCAGGTTGGGCATGCGCTCGGTAAGAACAGTGAGGCCGTTGTCGAGGACGGCTTTCTCGATCATGGATGCTCTCGCTCTGTAGAGTGCTCAGGATCCGCGGTCCCGATGAGGACCAGCAGTGAGGCGGGGCTCCTGAAACGAGAGTATACCATAGACGGCCTCCCGAATCGCCTGCCCGCACCCGGCGAATATGGATGTAACTCTCTATTTCTTTAGGAATTAACGGATGCTACCGGGGTCCGCGGCCCGGGTTGCGCCGGCCGGGCCCTCTACCGGCCCCGCCCCTCTGCCGCCTCTTCTGGATCTCGCCCGGGGCCCGGATACGCCCTCCGGGGCCCACGCCGCCCGGCATGAAGCCCGCCTCCCCTCCTCCCTGGGTGGCGGGGGGCGGTGCAAACTCGTAGGCGGTAAACCAGAAGTCGCGGATGCGATCATACCCTTCGTACATCTTGAACGCCTTCTCCTTCAGGTTGGCGCTCGCCACGCCGGCGATCGGCGCGTTCACCAGCTGCTCGGGGCGGAACGGTGAGATCTGGGTGACGCTGGAGCTGAACATCGAGCCGCCAGGAGGCTGGGCGGGGCGCTGGCCCCTGCCGGGGAAGCGGGTCGACTGCCGCGGGCCGCGCAGGCCGAACTCCTGGGGCGTCTGGGGACCGAGCGCCTGCGGCGTGGCCCGTGCTCCTGCCGCCGCAACTTGGCCCTGCCGCCGCAGCATCGAGACCGGGCGCATCTCCATGGTCAAGGGGTTGACGACCGCCTGCCCGCCCGGCGCCAACACCAGCTTCGCCCATGCACCCTCCTCGGTGAACGGATCTCGAAACAGCTTGCGGATGTAGCGGTGGTTGCGGGGCCCTTTCTTGAGGAGCATCTCGAACTCGTTCGGCAGCGCCCCATGCTCCTTCTGGTATTCGGCCAGCGCCTGTGCGTACTGCTTGCCGCGAAACACAAGCTCCTGCTCGCGATCCCGGCGCAAAATCACCGACCACTTCTCGGCTGCCACCGTCACCATGATCGTCATGATGGTAACCGCCACCATGAGGCCGATGAGAAGATGGCCTTTCTCCGATCCATTCTTAGGTGACAAGTCATCAACCCGGTGCACACCTAGCTCCTGGCTGGTGCAATCGTCTGAGTAACCCCTTTCTCTGGACTTCACCATTGAAGCATTGTCTGACGAACAGCTTACAGGACTACGTTCTCGGTCACCTGTACTTGGTTCGAAACGACCCCCGCCCCTATTGCCTGGATCTCTAGTGTGCAATTGTTGGTTCCCGTGCACTGCGTCTGACACTGGCTTGAATTGATCGAGAACTCGGTTGTGTACGATGGCGATCCGGCAATGGTCAGAGCCGAGACGGGGTTGAAAGATCCTGTGAGCGGGGGACTGGCAGGATTCCCGTTCACGCTAGAACTCACGACATCGAACGTTACGAGGACTCCCGGAATAGAATCTAGGTTGCTGTCGAGAAAGAATCCTTCGAACCGCACGCGATCAGTGCATATCGTCTCAATAACTGGGTCTGGCGAGAGTAGTTGGTGCGTGTTCGGTGTACCCTTTATGACAGTAATTTGGATTGACCCGGACGCACCTCCTGACGTCGCCTCCACCGTTGCATTGACCGCGGTGGGGCTTGCAAACGTCGTGAGCGCGACTCCACTATCATCGGTTGTGTCGTTATTCGGGGTAACGGTTCCATTGGACGTGCTAAAGAACACGGCGGTGCCGCTCTGGGGAACTCCAGTCGCCGTGAGCAATCGAGCTTCCACCTCCGACTGACCTGCAGGATTCGTATTCAGATCGACTGGATTGGGAGTTGCAGTCAAGATAAATTGCGAGCCCTCGACGGCGGTGGGATCCGAGTCCTCACAGGCGACGAGGAGCACCGCCAGAATGAACAGGGCGGCAACTGTTCCGAGTTGGAATACTGCAGTTCGTCTCATTT
>CBEVTG010000200.1:0-4656 GCA_965552745.1 uncultured bacterium | reverse complement strand
CCGTGTCTCAGAGAACGGGGCTGGAGGGGGAAGCGCAGCGAGCGACACCGCGGGCGGACGGATGGTGTCGTGATCCTTCCGGAGCTTTGACTCACCGCGGTGTTCGCTTCCGGTGTTCCGAACGCTCGAGGAGTGGATGGCTTCGGCGCTGCCGGTGTCGATGTCCTGCGGGATGAACACCCCCACTGTTCGGTTGTGGGACACCAGGGTACGGCGCGCCACCGCCTGAACGCGTTCAGGAGTCACTTCGGCCAGGCGCTTACCGAACTGCTCCCAGCCGTCGGTCGTGCCCAGTGCCTCGAAGCCGGCGCGCATGTGAGCGACTTCCTGGTAGGTGTCCGTCGACAGGTGCATCAGGTTGACGAGCCGCTCGCGCAACCTTGCCAGCTCCTCCTGGGGTGCAGGGGAAGCTGCAAGGCGTGCCAGCGAGTCGAGAATGCCCCGCTCGAGGTGATCCGGGCTTACGCCCGGGGCTGCCTCTGCCGTGATCCAATACAGGTAAGGATGCAGGGATGGAAGCAGGCCGGTCGAGAGGCGCGTGGCCAGCCCGGTCTTGATCACGTCGCGGTACAGGCGGCTGGTGCGCCGCTCCGCCGTCAGCGCCCCGATCTCAAACCCGCCACCGAGCAGATTGGGCGAACGCCCCCCGCTCAGAAGGCCGTCAAGCATCAGGAAGGGGTAGAAATCAGGATCGCTGAACGCAGGGGCGTGATAGGCGATGAGCACGTGCGGAGAGGCGCCGGGCATGCGAAGCGTGACGCGTTTCTCGCCGCGCTGGGGGGGCTCCCGCGTGCGCAGCGGGCCTGGGGCCGGCCGGCGGGGCAGCTTGTCGAAGGCACGGCGCACTGCCGCCAGCGCCCGGTCAGTATCGAAATCTCCGACCACTGTCAGCACGGCGTTCGCCGGCACGTAATGCTCGTCGTAGAATTTCAAAATGTCAGCGTGGGTGGTGGCCTTCACGTCACTCACCCAGCCGCTGATGTTCAAGCGGTACGGGTGCTCGCGGAAAGCGATCGCGGCCACATCATCGAATAGCAGGCTCCAGGGATCGTTTTCGTACCCCCTGAGCTCAGAGAGAATGCTGCCGCGCTCCACCTCCACTTCTTCCGGCCGGATCCGGCAGCGCTGCATGCGATCTGCTTCCAGAAACAGAAGCCAGTCGAGGGCCTCGCGGCGCGCGGTTTCGTAATAAGCGGTGTTGTCGAGTCTCGTATAGCCGTGCCAGTGCCCGCCGAGCCGTTCGATGGCGCCGGTGACGTCCCCGGGCGGCAGGTTCGCCGTGTCGCGGAACGCCATGTGCTCCAGGTAGTGGGCGATGCCCGTGATCCCCGGCACTTCGTAGCGCGCGCCCGAGCGGTACCAGGTGAGCACGCTCACCAGCGGCAGCGTGTGCTCCTCACCGAGGAGTACGGTGAGGCCATTGTCGAGGAGGTGGCGGCTGAAGTGGATCGGTAAGGAGGCAACGGAGTCCGCGGACTCCACCTCGCCGCCTGCAGCGGGAGGTGGGGAGGCGTTAAGGTGCGGGAACGATGTGAGCGCCAGCACCAGGAGGCATACGATCGCATCCATGGGGCGGCATGAACAGATTCTCCCGTACGGCCCCGGAACAGCGTTCGAGGCCGGTAGCGGAACTTCCACTCCAAGCATGAGCGGACTCTAGCACCCGTTCCGGGACGGATCAACGAACGCCCCCGGCCTTCGGAGAGTGGCAAGATGCCAGTTCGGAGGCCGGGAATTTTTTATTTGACTTCGGGGCGCGTTGCGTAGTTAAATTTTGTATTGTAACCGAGGGTTGATTTCGTCCGGGAACGAGGATCTGTCGTGAAGACCGCGCAAGGCCGAGTCGCTTTGGCGGTCTTTTTTGCGTTGAGATCCGGCCGGTCCGGCAGCCCTCACTGCTAGGGACAAGCGCGCACCGTGCGCGCACGCGGTCTCCGGCCTTGCCACTGCCGGGGAGGTTCCGCGGGTTTTAGGAGGTGCATTAATGGCAACAGGTACAGTCAAGTGGTTCAACGACTCCAAGGGATTCGGCTTCATATCCCGGGGTGACGGAGAGAAGGACGTGTTCGTTCACTTCTCCGCCATCCAGGGTGACGGATACCGGTCTCTCAACGAAGGAGACCAGGTCGAGTTTGAGATTACCGAGGGCGCCAAGGGCCCCCAGGCCTCGAACGTCCGTAAAGCATAGACGTCAATTCGAGCCATGCACGAGCCCCGGAGGAGGCCCACTTCTCCGGGGGTTTTTTATGTCTGAAGGACGATACGCCCGAACGACTCCCGGGATTCCAGCAGGCGATGAGCTTCGGCCGCCTCCTCGAGTCCCAGAGTGCGCGAGACGATCGGCCGCAGGGACCCGGAAACGACGAGATCCACCACGTCGGTGAGACTGGCCTGGCGTGAACAGCCGCGGACGGTGAGGTCCTTGAGGACGAGCACAGCCGGCTTGATTGGCACCGCATCGCCGGAGACGGCTCCGATGAGCGCCATTCTTCCTTCCGCCGCGAGGCTCCGGAGCGATGCCTCGAAGGTGGTGGTCCCCACGCAGTCGATGACTACGGTGACGCCGCTTCCGCCGGTGAGTTTCTTGACACTTCTTGCGAGGGCCTCCGCGGGGCCACAGACGACATGATGGGCCCCGAGCTCTTCCAGCAGCTCCGCCTTGCGCTCCGACGTCGTGGAGGCAATGACCCGGGCGCCGTGGAGGCGGGAAAGCTGGATGGCGTGGACCCCGAGGCCTCCACCGGCTCCGGTTACGAGGACGCTGTCGCCCGGTTTCACGCCGGCGACGCTGCGCACCGCCTCGAGCGCCGTGGCAGCGGCGCAAGGCAGGGCGGCCGCCTGGTCCCAAGGAATGGACTCGGGAAACCGGGTCAGGCAGACGGCCGGAGCGCGCATGAGCTCAGCGTACCCTCCGTCTTCGTCGTGTCCCGGCATGCGGCGGGGTGCCTCGCAGAACTCGATCTGCCGCTTCCGGCAGTGAGCACACACTCCGCAGGACAGCCAGGTCGGCACCAGGACGCGGTCGCCCACCTCGAGGCCACTCACACCCGGACCCAGCCCCGCCACCTCTCCGGCGACCTCGTGTCCGGTGATGCGGGGAAGCCGCACGTCACGGTACTTGCCCTGGCGCATGAGCACGTCGTGATAGCAAACCCCGCAGGTGTGCACCCGCACCAGGGCCTCGCCTGGACCCGGCGAAGGGTCGGGGGCGTGGCCGCAGCGCAGCACGTCGGGATCGCCATACTGCTCGATGAAGACGGCTCGCACTTCTTGTCGATAGGTTCAGGTCAGGAGCTTTCCGCCGGCGCCGGAGGAGCGGGCGGTGGCGGGGAAGCCGGTGGGTCGACCGGTGAGTGGGCGGGGGCGAAAGTCGTCACTGCTCCGAACTGGGTCACGAGCGCGAGCCCGATCGACAGCAGCAGCAGGGCCGTTCCCAGGAGCCAGCCGAGAATGCTGAGGCTGAATGCCACGATCCCCCAGTAAAACGGCATGATCTGGGTCGGCAGGTAAACCAGGAAGCCGATTGACAGGGCGGCCATCGGCGTGACGTCGCGGTGCAGGAGTTTTTGAGCGATGCGGTCGCCCAGCAGTCTCAGGATTGCCGTCAGCCCGAACGCCTTGACGCCGAACCAGGCGAACCAGAGGATGCCAACCAGCGGGATACCGATCAGCACGAAGCAGAGCATGACGAAGATACACATCAGCACGAAGTAAGAGGCGTAGGCCAGCAAGCCCATGTAGATGGAGCGGCCCCAGATCTCCGGGAGCGCGCCGCCGGCATCGATGACACGCTGCGGTATCAGCCCCACGATGAGCAGCATCACCCCGAACAACACTCCCAGCTTGATGAGCCGGAACGCGTAGACGCAGCGCAGCAGGCCGATGCCGGCCGAGTGGGCCTCCTCGCCCAGGTTGAATTCGCCGAAATCGAAGGGTCCGAAATCGAATTTCCCGACATCGAGGTGAACGCGCTCGCCGTGCACGGTGGCCAGCGGTGAGACGTCGTACGCTCCGCCAATGTGAACGAACTGTCCATCGATCACGCCGGTGTCCGCTACCTCCGTGTCGGTGAGGATGGCCACAGCGTCGCCTTCCACCCGGCCTGAGATCTTCAGGGTTCCAGCAATCACCACCACGTCGCCGCGAACCTCACCGAGGATTTCCACGTCGCCGCCCATCGACACCACGTCATCCTTCATGACGTCTTCGGGTCCCACGGTGATCGGATGGAAAAGTTCGAAGGCTCCTCCACCGTGGACACCCAGGCGGATCTCCGCTTCCTCGTGATGGCCTTGGTTCGAGCTGTTGTCAGAAACCTTGAGCTCGAGCGAGATGGTTCTCCCCGTCTCCTCTTCCTCGCCGGTCGTGGCCTGGGTCTGAGCGGCATCGTCAGGATCCCCGGCTGCGAGGGCGGCTCCGGCAAGTGTGCCCGCGAAAAGCCCGAAGACGAGCAACAGCAGGAGCAGCGTCCGAAACGGAGCGACCGCCGGGCCCTGAAGCCGTGGGGTCATTGGCTCTCACTCCGCTGCGGCCGTACGCCTGCGCGGAGCTCACGCGCCAGGGGCAGGGCGGCCGAACACACGGTCAATGCAAGGATGGTCAGGGCCGCCACTTCGAGGAAGGGCAGCATCGGGGCAAGTGATACGGCTGCCTGCG
>CBEVTG010000199.1:0-4662 GCA_965552745.1 uncultured bacterium | reverse complement strand
AACGCGTCTTTTCCGAGGCCTCGACCGACGCGTTCATACCTGAGGCGGGTGTGACCATCTCCCAGCGGGACGGCACGCGCTGGAGAGCGGGGATTTCCCTGGCTCTCGACACCCCGGAGGCACTTTTTTCCGAGACGGTGCAGACCTCCCCGGAACTCGAAGAAGAAGGCCTGCTCTCCCGGGTCGGCTACCGGCTCGGCGTCAAACATCCTTTCCAGCACCAGAGCCTCACGCTGGCAGTCGATGCGGTCTACCACCCCTTTGCCTACGCGCCCCTGGACCGTGACACGTCGGAGTTGAGCCTGGCCGGGCGCGTGCGCCCCTTCCTGGTGAGCGAGGGAAACGCCGAGAGCATGCAGATCGGCCTCGAGCTCGAGAAACGATTCCGTGGCTTCGTGGCTGCAGTGGGATCACAGATGGGGCAGGTGGAAGGGTATATGGCCACCGGGTATTTCGATGAAGCCCCCGTACAGGAAATCACCTACAACCTGGTTCGATACATGGTGGCGAGTGCCCGTGGTTACCGGCCCGGAAGCGGCACGATGGTGCACCTCGACTACCGGCGCTACCTGAATGACCCTACCGACGGTGTGAACATTGCCGGGCAATCTTACGAGCTCGAGCGCATCGACCTCGGCCTGCAGCAGGATCTACCGTCCATCGCGTTGTGGGATGCGCACTGGAGGCTGCTGGTTGCCTACCAGACGCAGCGCACCGACGCAGAGACCCACGCCGACATCGCGACCCTCCGCGGAGCGGGCATTCTCCCCAGCGAGAGCCGCCTCAGCGGTGGAGTGGCCATCCGGTTCTGAAGCGATGTCTCACACCCGTTCATCGTACGGCTCACTCCGCTGGGACACGGTCTCCCTGTTCTTCGTAGGACTGTCCTGTGCGGCCCTGCTGGCCGGGGTGTTCAACCTGACCGACGGCCTTTTCAATCCACACAGCGATCCGGGCCTCGAGCTGCATGACACTCCGGTGGGGGTCAAGATCATTGCGATCACGGACGGCGGTGCCGCGGAACGAGCGGGTTTGCAGGCGGGCGATCGCCTGCTGGATGTAAATGACCAGGAGGTGTCGAGCGCTCTGGTGGCGGCCGATCGGATCACCAGCCAGCCCCCCGGCACGAGCATGTCGCTGAGCGTGGAGCGAGCGGGTGAGACGCTGGCGATGGAGTTCACGACTTCCGGTGTGGAGAGCGCCCTTCACACGCGGCTTTACCTGTGGCTAGTGGGACTTGCCTTCCTGGTCAGCGGCACGCTGTTGATGTTACAGCGGCGCCGCAACGGTCTCGTCCCTTATTACCTCCTCAGCCTGACCGCGTGGCTGGCTCTGGCACTTTCACACTCGGGTCAGGCCTCCATGTTCGACTGGAGCATCTACTGGCTCGACACGGCGGCCCGTTGCTGGCTGCCCGCCCTGGCACTCCACTGCGCCCTGCTGTATCCCCGTCCACTCGTTTCGCGTGGCACCCGTGTGCCGGCAGCGATTCTGCTGCACGGCTTCGCAGGTGCGCTTCTCGCCGTGCCCGTTTGGCTCGTCGGCTTCGGGGGCGCGTATCGGTTCGAGAATCCGGTTGGAGCCCTGGAAGCGTCCGATCGACTCCAGCTTCTTTATCTGGCAGTCGGCCTGGGTGGCGCAGCCGTATCGCTCGTGGCACAGCGGCTGCGACTCCGCGAGAGGGTTGTCCGGCGCCAGCTGCAGTGGATCGAGTACGGATGTGCAGCCTCGCTGGCACCGTTCGTACTTTTCTACCTGCTGCCGGCCGGTCTGGGAGCCCGGATCGGGCCATGGCATTCCCTGGCTCTCCTGCCGCTCGGTGTGCTGCCGGTGACCTGTTCCGTGGCTCTGGCACGCAAGCGTCTCGCCGACCTGGAAGTTATCCTCAAGCGCGGCGTGGCCCTCATCGCCTACATGCTGGCAGCGGTCGCCTGTTACCTGGCCGTCTACCTGGCGCTCCGCGCGCTCCTGGGCTCATGGAGCCAGCTGCCGGAGCAGCTTCCGATGCTTCTGGCTGTGGTCACGGCCGCGGTCCTCACACCGGCACTGCGCGAGCGCATTCACACGCAGGTAGACCGTCTCTTCTATCTCGACAAGTACGACTACCGAAAGACGCTCATTCAGTTCAGCCGCGAGCTGAACTCGGAGCGCAACGAGCTCCCGGCTGTGCTCGAGCGTTTCCTCGAGCGTGTGGCACAGACGCTGGAAGTGGCCCGTGCTGCGGTGCTGGTGCGCGGTGAGGGGGGCCGATTCACGCCCAACGTCCGGCTGCCGCGGGCGAACGACACACCCCTTCCCCATCTGGATGAGGATTCCGAGCTGATGGGGGCTCTCGCGTGGCGGGAGCAGCTCGACCTGACCGAGACGGACGCGCTCGAGGGTACAGCGACGTGGCTTGCCGCCGGATTCGAGCACCTCATCCCAATGAAGGTGAAAGGCCGCGTGGTCGCCCTGCTGACCGTGGGTGCCCGCACCTCCGGATCCTCCCTCACACGTGAAGACCTGCAGCTCCTTGTGACCGTGTCGGGCCACGCCGCCATGGCTATCGAAGGAGCCCGTCTTTATGGCGAGATCGAGAGAAAGGTCGATGAGGTCGAAAAGCTTCGCGCTCTGAGCGACGGCATCCTGCAGAGCAGCAGCATCGGTATCCTGGTCGTCGCCCCCGGCGGCACCCTCTACCGCGCCAACAGCGCCGCAGCACAGCTCCTGGGAGGATCGCTCGTGGGAGCGCTGGCCGCCGAACGCCTCCCGGCTCCCGTGCTGGAGCTGCTGGCCGGGAATGAGGACTGGCGAGCCATGGGCGTGCGGCGGCTCTACCGGGTGCCGGTCGACACGGTGAACGGCCGCCGCACCATCAATGCTTCGGTCGCCCCGCTCGAGCTGCCGGAAGTTGGCGAAGGGGCCAGCGTCGTGACCATCGACGACGTCAGCGATCGGGTGGAGCTCGAGGAGAAGCTGCTCCAGAACGAGCGCCTGGCTTCCATCGGCCTGCTGGCCGCCGGAGTGGCGCACGAGGTCAACACGCCCCTGACGGGAATCTGCTCTTACATCCAGATGCTTCTGTCCGACATGGAGCGCTCCGATCACCGCGCGGATGTCCTGCGCAAGGTGGAATCGCAGGCCTTCCGGGCTTCCGATATTGTCAAGGGGCTTCTCAACTTCGCCCGTGGGGGTGCACAGTCGTTTGCCCCGACCCACCTCAACGAGATCATCGAGGAATCGGTCGCGCTCTTTGAGCCCCACATCCGGAACACCCAGACCCGTCTCGAATGCGATCTCGCCCCCGACCTGCCGGCTGTGTGGGGCATCCGCCGTGAGATCCAGCAGGTCGTCGTCAACCTCCTCCTCAACGCCCGGGATGCGATGCCCCGGGGAGGGCGCATTCGCATCTCCACGTGCCAGGTGGAGACCCACATCGAACTGCAGATCTCCGACACAGGACGCGGTATTCCGGCCGAAAACCTGAAACGAATCTACGATCCGTTCTTCACGACCAAGGGTGTGGGTAAAGGCACCGGCCTGGGTCTCTCGGTAACGTATGGCATCGTGCACAAGCACTCCGGAAACATCGACGTGCGCAGCGCACCGGAACGCGGAACGGTCTTCACGGTCTCGCTGCCCGACGCCGATCAGGCGGTCCGGAGCATCACCCACTGACATGCCGGCAGGTGACGCAACCGCGCGCGGGCGAGTCCTCGTTGTCGACGATGAGGCAATCGTTCGGGACGTGCTCGAAGAGTTGCTCGGTAAGGCCGGCCACGAGGTCGATCTGGCCGTCTCGGCCGAGGACGCCCTGGCTGCCCTGGAGAAGCAGTCCTACCACGCCATCCTGCTTGATTTCATGCTCCCCGGCATGGGCGGCTTCGATGCCCTGTCGCGGATCAAGGCCATGCGCCCCGGGCAGATCGTCATCATGATCACCGCGTTCGGCTCAATCGAGCACGCCGTGCAGGCGATGCGGCTGGGCGCATACGACTACCTCACGAAGCCGTTCAAGAATGAGGAGGTCCTGATCGTGGTGCGTAACGCCCTGAGGCAGCGGCTGCTGGAGGAGGAGAACCGAAACCTGAGGCGGGCCCTTCGCGAGCGTCACCGCTTCGGGCGCATCATCGGCAAGAGCAAACCGATGCAGGAGACGTACGAGCTGGTGGAGCAGATTGCGCCGAGCCGCAGCACAGTGCTGATCCAGGGTGAGAGCGGCACCGGCAAGGAGCTCATCGCTCACGCCATCCACGAGAAGAGCCCGCGCACCAAGATGCCGTTCCTGACGGTGAACAGCGGCAGCATGCCCCCCGACCTGCTGGAGAGCAACCTGTTTGGCCACGTGCGTGGCGCCTTCACGGGAGCCGTACAGGACAAACGAGGGTTGTTCGAGGCTGCCGGCGGCGGGTCGATCTTTTTTGACGAAATCAGCACTCTCAATCCGGAGGTCCAGGCCAAGCTCCTGCGCGTGATGCAGGAGAAGGAGTTCATTCCCCTTGGAACGGTCAGCAGCGTCAAGGTGGACGTGCGGATCATCGCCGCCACCAACATCGACCTGATGAGTCTGGTGCGTCGTGAGACGTTCCGGGAAGATCTCTACTACCGGCTGAACGTCATCAGCCTGCGCCTGCCGCCCCTGCGCGGACGCAAAGAAGATATCCCCCTGCTGGCGGATCACTT
>CBEVTG010000198.1:0-4671 GCA_965552745.1 uncultured bacterium | reverse complement strand
CCTCGGCCTGAAGAAAGTGCCAATCAACATTAAGAAGCAGGGCAAGGGTTGGAAAGTGGACATACCGAAGATCGTCGACGGCCTCATCGAACCCATCGGCGGCGCCGACGGGAAAGAAGCCACGAAGGTGAAGAACACTTCGTACTGGATGGCGCCCGACGTGACCGTGTGCACCGGCACCCGCAGCCGCTTCCGCGACTGGGGCCGGAACTGGAATCTGTCGGGCGGCAGCGCCGAGTATGCCCAGGTGAAGTGGTCCGGACCGTAACAGTTTACGGCTCCGGGTATGCAAGCTGATTTTATGAAGGCTGTGGATCGATCTGCGGCCAGAGAAGAGGAGGAAGGGTCATGAAGAAAATCGTTATGCTGGGTGTATGTGCCGCTCTCATGCTTCCTGTGCCGGGAAGCATCGTGAAAGCGATCGCTGACGAGGTGGCCGCCTGGACGCTCGAAAAAGCCCTGGAGCAGATCGACGACGCGACCGAGGACATCGAGGGAGTCACCGCCGAGGCGAAGTTCACCGACATCCGGTCGGGCGAGAGCACGCTGGATCTGACCGGGAAGTTCTACCTCGACATGAAAGGGAAGATGCGTGTGGAACTCGAGGCCGAGAAGCCGAAGACGTTTCTGTGCAACGATTCAAAGCTCTACATGTACGAAGCGGCTGAACAGCTGGTTCAGGAGTACAAGCTCAAGAAGCACCCGGAGAAGCTGGCCCAGTACGCGCTCCTGGGGTTCAGTCAGACCGGCCGCGATCTGGAGTACGACTATCTGGTGAGCCTGCTCGAGGAAACCTCGCTGGATGACAACAAGGTCCTGGTGCTCGAGCTGACGCCGAAATCCAGCTCGACGCGCCGTGACGTCTCGAAGATCCAGCTCTGGATCGACCAGGCCAACTGGCTGCCGATCCAGCAGAAGATATTCCACAGCTCCGCCGACACGCACCTGACCGTGCGCTACAACAACGTCGCCCGCAACGATTCACTCGACAAGGATCTGTTCAAGGCGGACTGGCCCAAGGGGACCGAGAAGATCAAGCGGTGAGGAACGTCTGCTACCGCTCTGTGCGGGCAAGAGAGGGTTTCAGGTTCTCGGGAGAGATGAAGCAGCCCTGCA
The DNA here is from genome assembly GCA_965552745.1 of uncultured bacterium. GTDB lineage: Bacteria > Acidobacteriota > Polarisedimenticolia > JAPUKU01 > JAPUKU01 > JAPUKU01. The sequence continues at coordinate 3,555 of CBEVTG010000198.1, read as the reverse complement.
GACGGCGAAGAAACTCGACACCGTAGACGAGGAAGTAGCCGTCCTCGTACCCGGCGCGGGATTCGCGGACCTGGCCCTTGCCCTTCTTCGGGTAGACACGGGCCGCTTCGCGCGAGGACTCGTGCAGAGGTGATTCGAGGAGCTCCTCGCAGCGGCCGAACCTGGCCGAGCGCGCGGCCCTCGCACCCCGGGAGAACCCGGCGAGATAGGAAGGATCGTTACCCACCCGGCGACCTGAATCGGATAGTTTCTCCAGCACCGTATCAAAGCGTGAGCGCGCGCGCTCGTTGAGTCGTTCCAGCTTCCAGGCCGCGTATTCGATCAGCGTCGACTCGTAGTTGACGGGGTACGCTTCCTTCACTCGCCGGTTCCAGTTATCCGATTGTCGTGCCTCGCCGGCACTGCCGAAGCGTCCCAGGATCCAGGAGAGATGCCGGTCGAGTGCACCGACCTCCTTCTTGCGTGAGACCTCCCTGGGAAGATCCACCTCGAGCTCGATCGCACACGCCGACTCCCGGACCAGCGTGAACGGCCCCTCCTCCCTCGTGAGGAGAATCGGCCCGGAGAGAGACAGCTGGAAGCGAATCTGAGATCTTTTGAAATCGACTCCAGTGACGCGCGCCAGCTCACCCGCGCTGAAACGATGGCGCCCCCTGCCCCTGACCCGCCGGTTGCTGATGATGTTGCGCGTCGGTTCGCCGGAGCAGTCGGAAGAGGACTCTACCCGGGTTACGACCCAGGAGCCGACCCAGCGATTTTCTATCTCTCGATCAAGATCACCTGCGAGCGAAATCGCGGGGGCGAACAGAAAAATCGCAAGACGGATGCTCGTGCGCTTCATTTGAGGTGCCTCCCGGTATCGACCGAACTGCATGCCTGAGCGCCGGTCCAACCTCCATAGAAGCTAGGTTCCAGAGAAAGTGGCGTCAATGAGCGGAGATGAAGACGGGAGACGAACGGTCTCCGGAGACGGCTCGACTACGGCTGCGGTGCCTGAAGCTGCTCGAGGAGTTGCGCCGAACCGGGATCGGCAGGTGAAAGGTCGATCAATTTCTGCGCGTATCGGGCGGCCTCTTCGAAAAAACCACGATCCCGGTTGATCGTCACCAGGGCGAGAAGCAGATCCCTGTTGGCAGGGTGTCTCTCGTGGGCCCGTCCCAGAATCTCGAGGGCACGGCTACCCTGGCCGCTGTCGTTGAGTGCTATCGCGAGGACATAACTGTACTGAGATTCTTCGGGATCAAGCACCACAGCCCGTTCGAGCTCCTCGAGAGCCTCCGGCAGACGCTTCTGGCGAACCAGGGATAGCCCGAGCGCGTAGCGAATGTCCCCTGCCTCCGGAGCCATTTCCAGACTCTGTCTCAACACCTTTTCGACATCAACCTCACGGGCCTGGATGCGGAACAGATCCGAGAGATTGACATAACTCGGAACGAAGACGGGGTTGATCCGGATTGCCTCTCTGTATTCCGCCTCGGCTTCCTCGTACTCCCCGAGCTGCAGGTGCAGGTTTCCGAGGTTGAGATGTGCCTCGTGCCGATCTGCGTTGACCCTCTGGGTCTGCCTGTACTCCTCGAGGGCTTCGTCTCTGGCGGCACGTTGCGTGGCGTTCATCAAACCGCCGGGAACTGTCGCCAGAACTCCGGCTGCTTCAATGCGCACTCCGCGAACCGCATCTCCGAGAAGCGGGAACGCAAGCTGCAGGCGCATCTGTGGATTCACGATCTCCAGCACCCGCAGGGCCGCGTTTCGTACGAGCGGATCGCCATCCGCGAGCGCGCGCTGAACCAAAGGCATGAAGCCCGGTCCCGCGACACGTGGGAGGAGCGTTAGCGCCGTAGCCCGGACGATGGCAGGTAGAGCGGAATCTCCCACGACTGGCTCGAGCAATTCCCTTGCATCAGGCGAGTACACCCGACCCGCATGGAGTGCTTGCCCGTAGTCGGGCTGGGAGGCCCGATCCATCCCGAACCAGCCGGCACTGGCATCCGAGGCCCACTGAGCAGGACGATCGGCGTGACACCCGGTGCAGGCGTTCGGCACGCCGATCTTCACGGTCAGATCGGGACGAGGGACGCGCAAGCTGTGATCGCGCCGTGGATCCACAACCATATAGGTGCGTTCCGGCATGTGACACTCCACGCAGCTCGCGCCCGGTGTATCCGGTTCATGATGATGATGTGAGGGAGAACTAAAGATCTCCGGCCGGTGGCACTGGCTGCACACCGCGTCAACGGGCGGTTCGATTTTGAGCTGGTGGGAGTCGTGGCAATCACTACAGGTGACGCCCGCATGGTACATGCGGCTCTGCAGAAATGATCCGTAGACGTAGACCTCATCCTTGATCTGTCCGTCGGCGAAGTACAGATCTTCGCTCAGGAGAGCCGGCCTGTGTGTATCCATGAGGGGTCGGCCGTGCACGTAGTTCTCATGGATCACAGCTCTCCGTGAGTGACAGCGTGCGCAGGTTTCAAGCTCAGTCTCCGATCGACCGGACTGGCTCCTGACCGCGGTGACCCCTTCCCCTAAGAAAGCCCATTGCACATCGCTCCCTGTCGTCAAATCCAGAACCAGTCCCTTTCTGGCATCCGCCACGTCGATCTCCTCGCCGCGGGCCGTTGCACTTGCCCATTTGACGTGCTTCGATGCGGGACCGTGGCACGCCTCGCACGACACATTGATCTCGAACCACGTGGTCTCGTAGCGTCGTTCTTGCGGACGATAATTCTTGCGCAGGTTCGTGGAATGGCATTCGGCGCACATGAAATTCCAGTTCTGGGCCAGGCCGGTCCAGTGAAGCACATCGTCATGGGGCACGGGCTCGTCCGGATAGAGATGAAACCAGCGCTGTCCGCCCGCGGAGGCCGGCCGGGAGTCCCAGGCCACGCTCAGCGCCTGGTACCTCCCGTCGGGAAGCTCGATCAAGTATTGCTGGAGAGGATCGACGCCAAACGTGTAGGCAATCTCGTAATCTTCGAGCTGGCCGTCAGGGTTGTCCGTGCGTACGAGAAACTTCTCACCGCGACGGAAGAAGGTCGAGGTGACATCAAAATGCTTAAAGCTGGCGTTATTGAAATCACCGAGAACGGTGTTTGCGTTGACCTCCTGCATGGCGAGATCGTGGTCCGAGTTCTGCCAGAGCTCATATTCCCTCTCGTGGCATTGGACACAGGCTTCCCGGCCGACATATTCAGGCGGTCCACCGTATCCCCGGGCGGCAGTTCTTTCATCGGAAGGAGACTGCGAGCAGCTTGATGCCAGAGCTACCGCACCCACCAGGATCAGTGCACGAGCGCCCGCGCCTGTCATGAGAAAGATTTACCTCCTTGAAGACAATTCATTCTAGCCGATGTCGGGAGGAATCTTAGATCGGCGATCCGCTTTCGAGCACCTCAGACGAGCTGGCGGGGTCTGAGCAGGTAATACACGAGAAAACCGCCGAGCATGCCGGGGAGGCCTTCGAAGAGGGATCCGGAGAGGTCGAGGCCGAAGCGCCAGAAGAGCGTGCACGCGAGTCCGAAGAGGATCATGCTCAGCCCGGTGCGTGCATCGACC